>NZ_JASJVL010000009.1:0-227394 GCF_035019745.1 Pseudomonas sp. 10S5 | reverse complement strand
TGGCAAGTCCGCGCCCAACTGACACTAAGCGATGGCAGTTCATCGTGGGTATTTCCCGCACCAAGGCCCAAAGACCCGACCCTTTTTGGCGCGGCCCACGCCACACCCAACTTCAAAGAAATTGAACAACCGTTCTGGGCAGATGAAACCACCCATAAAGCGCAGGACGACCAATGACTGCAATTAATTCGTCTTATTACGCCAGCACCGCATACTGCTCTGACCGTATCCCCAACCAACCACCTTCAGCAGAGCGCTCGTGGATACGGCGCTTCGCTAAATTTCGCCTCCCTTGGGGGCTAACCCAAGAGGTTGCGCTGGACGACTTCTTGAGCGAAGCAGCGCCGACAAAGTTACGGCGAGTGGAAAAAGCCGAGCAGGTAAAAAAGGAAAAATTATCCCTTGGTACTTATGTGCCTGCGCCTTACGAACATGTGGACTTTCATGATTGGCATGATCACGAACGTTTCAGGTTTTCGTTATGGTCAAAACAATCACAATTTTGGATATACACGCTACTGTTCGGAAAGTGGGGGGCGATAATGCTATCGCCGCTTATTGTTTTGGTGTGTATTTTTGCCGAAACCAAATCGAATTCTGCCTCGCTCATAAGCTTTTTCAGCGGGATATGGGATATGGCGTATATAAGCGTAGTCCCCCTTAGCATTGCCTGGGGGGTAAGTTCGGTCGTAATCAATTACATTCCTAAGCTCTGGGTCAAACCCTCCCGAGGCCCGATCTGGGAAATCAACCGCCGCACCGGCCTTATCACCCTTTTCGATTACGACAACAACGGCGAGTACAAAAAGAACGGCACCATCGGTGAACTCACCGCACCGTTTTACGAGTTCGATGCCTACATCGCCACCATCCCGGATCGTCAGGGTTTAGTGACGAACGTGCTGTACATCGCCCACCGCTACCGCGATATCGTCATCAACTTCCGGCCCTTATTCGCTCCCGGCGAAGGTCAGCTGTGCTGCGCGTTGTGGGATTTTCTGCAGAACTACATGGACACCAGCCGCCCGCTGCCGGACTTGCCGCGCTACGAACAATACCGACATCTCGACCCGACAACGGCTGAATACGACCGCAAAACCCGCCGCAATCCAAGGTTTTGGATCGATATGGACGATGCTACCTTCGAGCAAGAACTCTACGCCATGCGCGGCAAGATCGATCAAATCGACACCTTCCAACGCCCGAACCTGATGGCGCGGTATGTGGAGTATGTGGATTGAGTCCCTTGAATACCGTGTGGGAAGAAACCCATCTATTTCCCGAGGCCAAGCCTATGGCGTACCGGCCGGAGGCCGATGGGATGGAAATATTCTTGCAAACACCTTGGGAAACGCTGGTTGAAGTTTCACGCTCAAACGACATCGTGTCGGTCCACACAGCATGGCAAGTCCGTGCCCAACTGACACTAAGCGATGGCAGTTCATCCTGGGTATTTCCCGCACCAAGGCCCAAAGACCCAACCCTTTTTGGCGCGGCCCACGCCACACCGAACTTCAAAGAAATTGAACAACCGTTCTGGGCAGATGAAACCACCCATAAAGCGCAGGGCGACCAATGACTGCAATAAATTCGTCCTATTACGCCAGCACCGCATACCGCTCTGACCGTATTCCCAAACAACCACCTTCGGCAGAACGCTCGTGGATACGGCGCTTCGCGAAAACGCGTTTGCCATGGGGGAGCGCGCAAGAAGTCGCGCCCGATGACTTTTTAATTCGGCGCAAACCCAGCAGCTTGCGATTTCAGGAGGAAATGAACAAAGAGCGTGAAGAAAAGCAAAAGTTAGGCACTTACATTCCGGCTCCATATGAGCATGTAGACTTTCACGATCGGCACGATCATGAAAGTTTCAGATTCTCCTTATGGTCCAAACGTTCACAGTTTTGGATTGACGGGAGGAGGACGGGGGCTATTCTATATAGCGTTTGTAGTGTCAATGATGACGTACTTTCTTATGCTCTTTGCATTAGATGATCCGTGGCTAACTACAACAGTTGAGTTACTCCCTATACTCGCCACATGGATATTTTTGCCTCTCTTTTGCTGGGCATTAGGTGCTTTAGTCATCCGCTACCTCCCCCACCTCTGGGTCAAACCCTCCCGAGGCCCCATCTGGGAAATCAACCGCCGCACCGGCCTGGTCACACTCTTCGATTACGACAACAACGGCGAATACAAAAAGAACGGCACCATCGGTGAACTCACTGCGCCGTTTTACGAGTTCGATGCCTACATCGCCACCATCCCGGATCGTCAGGGCTTAGTGACGAACGTGTTGTACATCGCCCACCGCTACCGCGACATCGTCATCAACTTCCGGCCCTTATTCGCTCCCGGCGAAGGTCAGCTGTGCTGCGCGCTGTGGGACTTCATACAAAACTACATGGACACCAGCCGCCCACTGCCAGACTTGCCGCGCTACGAACAATACCGACATCTCGACCCAACAACGGCTGAATACGACCGCAAGATTGGCCGCAATCCAAGGTTCTGGATCGATATGGACGACGCTACCTTCGACCAAGAACTCTACGACATGCGCGGCAAGATCGATCAAATCGACACCTTCCAACGCCCGAACCTGATGACGCGGTATGTGGAGTATGTGGATTGATCATCCGTTTCAGGCCGTAGAACTTGTGCTGGCTGCCTTGGCGCTTTGCGTTGGCAAGGCAACTCCCCCACGGTTGATTTTTATTCGGTTGAACGTGTGCGCCGGTCCGCGCTTCTGTAGCCAACAAGTTGGCAGGAATCCGGTCTTGCTCGGTCAGCTCAAAGCCTCTCAAACGCCGTACTACTGCGAGCGAACCAACTCAACAGGTAGTCGGCTAACACCTGCGTGCGTAGTGGCAAGCCGGCTTCGTAGGGGTGGACCAGGAACAGCGGCAAACTGGGCGTTTGATAGTCACGCATTAGCCAGCGAAGACGACCGTCGATGATTTCGGCGTGAACCATATAGGACGGTAACCGGGCGATGCCTGCACCCACCAGCGCGGCTTTTTTCAACAAGCTGTAATGGTTACTGGCAAACGGACCCGCAACCCGCACGCGTATCAGTTGATGGTTTTGGTGGTAAATCCACTCCTCGCGGCCGCTGTAGTGACTGTTGAGCAAGCATTGATGGTCACTCAACGACAGCGGCCGAGTCGGTTCGCCGTGGCGTTCCAGATAACCAGGGCTGGCACAGGTCAGCTCTTGCATATTGAGCAGCGGCTTGGACACCAATCGCTCATCGCTTGCGACGTGACTGCGTATTGCCAGGTCATACCCGTCCCGGTGCAGGTCACGAAAACCATTATTCAAGTCCAGTTCAATCTGGACCAACGGATATTCTTTCGAAAACTCCATCAGCAAACCGTCGAAAAATGTCTCGCCCATGGACACTGGAACGGTGATCCGCACCGAGCCGGATATCTCATCATGTAATCGGGCTAATGCTTGCTTGGCGCGCTCGGCTTGATTAATCAGTGCCCTCGCTTGGGGCAATATTGCTGCGCCCGCCGCCGTCAGGCTTAAGCGACGAGTACTGCGGTGCAGTAGCGTCACCGAATAGCTGGTTTCCAAAAATTTGATGCGCTTGGACAACTGGCCCTTGCTGCACCCCAGTCGCTGGGAGGCCAAGGTAAAGCTCCCGGCCTCGACCAGGATCGCAAAGGCGACCAAGTCATCCATTTCGCTCATCCGATTGTTTCCTGCTGAAAACCAAAGATTGCCAATTAGCATGTTTATCGACCGCAACGCGGCACTTTACACTGAGTCCCTGTTAATTCATTTCAAGGAAACGCAATGAAAATTCTTCTGATTGGCGCCACTGGGACTTTAGGATCGGCCATCGAAAAGGAGTTGGCTCCCCGCCATGAGATTGTCCGCATTGGCCGCAAGAGTGGTGACTTCCAAGTGGATATTAGTGACAGCGCGTCCATCAGAAAACTGTTCGAACGGGTAGGCATGTTCGATGCGTTGGTGTGCGCGGCAGGCAACGTGAATTTTGCGCCATTGGCCGACATGACTGAACTCGACTTTGCGTTGGGCCTCCAGGACAAACTCATGGGCCAGGTTAACTTGCTACTGATAGGGCGTGAATTTGCCAATGACGGCGCCTCGTTCACGTTCACCACCGGCATCACCAGCCATGACCCGATTCGAACCGGAGCCTCGGCCAGCCTGGTGAACGCAGCCATCGATGCGTTTGTTCGTGCGGCCGCCATCGAGTTGCCTCGCGGTTTGCGAGTGAACTCGGTGAGTCCAAATGTTTTGGTAGAGTCCATGGGCGCCTATGCGTCCTATTTCCGAGGCTTCAAGCCGCTGCTTGCGTCAGAAGCAGCGCTGGCATACGCGAAAAGCGTCGAAGGTTTACAAACCGGTCAGACGTATCACGTCGGCTGAGCCCTTGTGATCGGACAGCAGCCTGAGTAACGTGGCGCCACTTGTTTGGAGACCGACCACCATGTTCGCTGCCCGCACCCTGTTGATGATTGCCCTGCTGCCTGTGATTGCCGGATGTCAGATGTTTAACGCTAAACCTGCTTCGTCCACGGCGGGCCTGACTCGCATGCAAGGCGACCTCACCGGTGAAGGCGGCCAGCTTTGGTTTCAGCCTTGCAACGAACAACGCCGGTTTATGATTCAGGACAGCGGCAACACCAGCGTGCTGCAAGAGGCCGCAGCGCTTGCCGCCAAAAAAGGCAAACTGTTCGCTGACTTACGTGGCAATTTCGATGCCAGCAAAACGTCGGGCACCGATGGGGTAGTCAACTTGCAGCAGCTTTACCGGGTTGAACGGTCCGCCAACGCCTGCAACGACGCCAACTTCAAGCAGTTGATCGTGCAAGCCAGCGGCAATAGCCCTGCTTGGAGCATCAATGTCAACGGCAAAGGCCTGATCCTTAACCGTGACGGCAAAGACCCCGTTGCTCTGCCATATGTTGAAGAACAACTGCCTGGTGGCCGCCTCAATCTGAGCACCGAAGCCAATGGCCAGCGCATTGAATTGTGGGTCGCACCCCAGCGCTGCGTAGACCCGGTCAGCGGTGCCGTCCAGCACTTGACGGCCGAATTGCGCGTCAATGATCAGGTGCAGCGGGGCTGCGGCTATTACGGCGGCGCCCGTAACGACTGAGTTCACATACAGCCTTTTCTGGCTTACGGATTTAAATGCCTGAAGCGAACGGGACCGAAGCGGCATATAATTGCCGGTTCGCGTAAAGCTGGCCCGGATACTGGACCCTGTCATGTTACGAATCACCGAACTCAAGCTGCCAATCGATCACCCGGAAGACGACCTGCGCCCTGCCCTGCTGCTGCGTCTGGGGATCGACAGTGATGAGCTGCTCGACTTCACGCTATTCAAACGTAGCTACGACGCACGGAAAAAATCATCGGAACTGTGTTTCATCTACACCGTCGATTTTGAGGTGCGGGATGAAGCCGAGCTATTGCGCAAGTTCGCCGATGATCGCCATATCGGCGTGGCGCCCGATATCAGCTACAACGTTGTCGGGCACGCACCTGAAGGGTTGACGGAGCGCCCGATAGTGGTCGGCTTTGGTCCATGTGGGATTTTCGCCGGTTTACTCTTGGCACAAATGGGCTTTAAACCGATCATCCTCGAACGCGGCACTGAAGTTCGCCAGCGTACCAAGGACACTTGGGGGTTGTGGCGCAAAAACGTGTTGAATCCAGAGTCCAACGTGCAGTTTGGCGAAGGCGGCGCCGGAACATTTTCCGACGGCAAGCTTTATAGCCAGATCAAAGATCCGAAATTTCACGGGCGCAAAGTGCTGCATGAGTTCGTCAAAGCGGGTGCGCCAGAAGAGATTCTTTACGTCAGCAAACCGCACATCGGTACGTTTCGCCTAACCGGTGTAGTGGAGAACATGCGTCATCAGATAGAAGCGTTGGGTGGCGAAGTCCGCTTCCAGCAGCGCGTTACTGACGTGTTGATCGATAACGGCCAGTTGCAGGGTGTTGTCTTGAGCAGCGGTGAGCAGATCGAATCGAAGCACGTAATTCTCGCGTTGGGCCACAGCGCTCGCGACACCTTTCGCATGCTCCATGGGCGGGGCGTATACATGGAAGCCAAACCGTTCTCCGTGGGCTTTCGTATAGAACACCCGCAATCGCTGATCGACCGCGCACGCTTGGGTAAATATGCCGGCCACCCCAAATTGGGCTCGGCTGATTACAAACTGGTATACCACGCGAAAAACGGTCGATCGGTATACAGCTTTTGTATGTGCCCCGGCGGCACAGTGGTGGCCGCGACATCCGAACTTCACCGGGTGGTTACCAACGGCATGAGCCAATACTCGCGTAACGAGCGCAATGCCAACTCCGGCATCGTCGTCGGCATCACGCCTGAGGATTATCCGGGTGGCCCATTGGCCGGTATCGAATTGCAGGAACGGCTGGAGTCGCTGGCCTACGTGCTGGGCGGCAGCAACTATGAAGCGCCCGCGCAGCTGGTGGGTGACTTTATTGCTGGCAAGGCGTCGAGCGCACTGGGCAGCGTCGAGCCGTCGTACAAACCTGGGGTGAAACTGGTAGATCTGGCGGACGCCCTGCCCGCGTACGCGATTGAGGCGATCAGAGAAGCGTTGCCAGCGTTCGATAAACAGATCAAAGGTTTCGCCCAGCACGATGCGATTCTGACGGGCATCGAAACCCGCACCTCGTCGCCGCTGCGCATCACCCGCGATAACACCCTGCAAAGCCTGAACGTCAAAGGCCTGTTTCCGGCCGGTGAAGGCGCCGGATACGCAGGCGGAATCTTGTCTGCCGGCGTCGACGGCATTCGGGTGGCCGAGGCGTTAGCTCGGGATATGTTGGGGATTGAGGGTTAATCCAGAGACGATCTAGAGGAGACAACTCGTTGCCGAGGCGGTGTGTCAGATAATCAGCCTAGCCAACAAGTTGTCTCCTACAAGGTTTTCATCGCTTCAAATACCGGCGCGCAACACGCCTTCTGGCAGTGCCTCACCTTTTTCAGCACAATCGGCGATGCTGTCGATTAGCCCGCTCAGTTCATACCCCTGCGTCGTCAGCCACGCTTGATCGTAATAGGTGGTCGCGTATCGTTCGCCGCCGTCACACAAAATCGCCACGATGGACCCCGACTCACCTGCGGCAACCATCTCGCTCGCGACCAATAGCGCGCCGATCAAATTGGTTCCGCTAGAGCCGCCCACTCGGCGACCCAAGCGCTGCGCCAAGTAATGCATGGCGGCCAGCGACAATGCGTCGGGCACCTTGACCATCGCATCGATCACTTTCGGCAAAAACGAGGCCTCTACCCTGGGCCGACCGATACCTTCAATGCGTGAACCACAGTCCAGGCGCAAACTCGCGTCGCCGCTCTGGTAATAGTCAAAAAACACTGAACGCTCAGCATCAGCGCACAACACCCGCGTGCTGTGTTGGCGATAGCGCACGTAGCGACCTAGCGTCGCCGTCGTCCCGCCGGTGCCAGGGCTTGAAACCAGCCAACTCGGCTCCGGATAACGCTCGAAACGCAGTTGTTGGAAGATCGATTCAGCGATGTTGTTATTGGCTCGCCAATCAGTCGCGCGCTCGGCATAAGTGAACTGGTCCATGAAATGACCACCGCTTTCTCGGGCGAGACGCTCGGACTCAGCGTAGATCTGAGTTGGGTCTTGAACCAGATGGCTTTTGCCCCCGTAAAACGCGATTTGCGCGATTTTCTCCTGAGAGGTTGTGGAGGGCATTACCGCGACAAACTGCAAACCCAACAAACGGGCGAAATAAGCTTCGGATATCGCTGTCGAACCGCTAGACGCCTCAATCACTGGCGCGCCTGCCCTAAGCCAGCCATTGCACAACGCATAGAGAAACAGCGACCGCGCCAAGCGATGCTTGAGGCTGCCAGTGGGGTGACTGGACTCATCCTTGAAGTACAACTCGACGCCCGGCAAGCCGGGTAGTTCCAAGGGGATCAAATGGGTATCGGCGCTACGCTGGAAGTCCGCTTCGATGATTCGAATCGCTTCACGGGCCCACTGCCTGGTATCGCTCATCATCACTTCTCAATCAAATTTAGGAACTTTCCCAAAGCGCAAAACAATCACTGCGAGACATAGTTGTTACGCGCATGAAGTCATGAAACTTGGCGAATAATCGCTTTTAACGAAAAACCGACTCATAAAAAACCCGGTTCATTGGACCGGGTTTTTTTATTACAACTTGTTACAATCACTCTCAAATCATTAAATAACGATGTGAAGCTTAGTGAGCAACTCGGCTTGTACCGTTCACAGTCATGATGCGAACTCGTTCGCCCACACGGAAAATTTCATTTTCCTGCACTTGCTGGACATAGGCGCGCATCGTGCCATCGTCTTCACGCACGGTAATCTCTACGCCCTGCGCACGGGTCAAACCTTCTTCCGTGGCCGAACCCAACAGACCGCCCGCGACCGCACCAATCACCGCAGTGATGATGCTGCCGCGACCGCCACCAATAGCGCTCCCGGCCACACCACCAACTACCGCACCAGCGCCAGCGCCAATGGGCGTTTTAGTACCTTCGATTTTAACGGGACGCAAAGAGTCGATGGTGCCCATGCGTACGGTCTGTACTGTCCGAGCCTCATCTCGGGAATACGAGTCCCCGGTAAGACTTGAGGTACAGCCGCCCAGTGTCAATGCCATCGCAGTGAACGAAGCAACCAGCAGAACAGACTTACGCATAAGATCAATCTCCAAAAGAACAGACAACCATTAAACTCCGTGACAAGAAACCTGTCACGGTCTCCACTGAAAACTTGTTTCATTGAACGGGTAAATTAACTACAACTTTGCCCTCACCTCATAGACGTTGGGGCAGGAAAATAATTCAAAGGTTTTCTATCAAACACCTTGACCATCCATCAGGGGGCAAGTCGCTCACAGACCCACGCTTCGTTTTCAACGCGATAGTTCAAGCGATCATGCAGACGGCTTGGGCGCCCTTGCCAGAATTCGATTCGTTCCGGTAACAGGCGATATCCGCCCCAATGCTCTGGGCAGTGGGGTTGTGAGTCGCTGAACCGCTGTTCGGTATTCTTGAGCATCGCTTCAAGTTCGGCACGATCGGCAATCACTCGGCTTTGCGGAGACGCCCATGCGCCCAGACGGCTACCTAGGGGGCGAACCTGAAAATAAGCGTCCGACTCTTGCGCGCTGACTTTAACCACACGCCCCTCAATCCGTACCTGACGCTCCAGAGAGGGCCAGAAGAACGTCATGGCCGCATGAGGGCGCGCAGCCAACTGCTGACCTTTGGCGCTCTCGTAGTTTGTGAAGAACGTGAAGCCCTGATCGTCGAGCCCCTTTAGCAGTAAAATCCGGCAATGAGGGCGGCCTTCTTCATCAACGGTTGCCACGGTCATGGCATTGGCTTCGACCGGCGCTTGCTCGGTTTTCACCGCCTGCGCGAACCACTCATGAAACAAGGCAAAAGGCTCGTCCGGCGCCTGAGTTTCGTTCAAACCATCTCGGGTGTAATCACGACGCATATCGGCCAAAACTTGGGTCATCACGTGCTTCCTTCGCTGCAATTCCTGAGAAAGGTCCTTGGCTCGGTCAGGCTTAGTTGGCTTTGGCCTGATCTTCCGGTATGTCTTTCTTTGCTGGTGCGTCAGTTTTGGCTGGAGTCGCCTTCTTCGCTGGCGCAGCTTTTTTGGCAACTGGTTTTTTGGCGGCCGCTTTCTTCACCGGAGCCGTTTTTTTGGAGCTCGCGACGGTTTTAGCCCCAGGTGCGGGCGTGGCGGCAACCGGCGCCGGCGTCTGAATGGCGACCAGCGTCGCTGGGCCTGGCGCTGGCATGCTGTACTTGCTAAGCAAGGCGACCATCGTGACCTGCGGCGTCATCACGATCTCAATCCGACGGTTCAACTTGCGGCCCTCGGCGCTGTCGTTTGCCGCACGCGGCATGATCGAACCCATGCCACGCATGCCCAAGCGGTTACGTTCCAAGCCGCTCATGCGGAAAATAGCAGCGACCGAAGACGCCCGCTCCTGGGTCAACTTTTGACTGTCTGTTATTAAGCCAGTGGTGTCGGCATGACCCAGCACGAGCACAGCGGTTTTCGGATCAGCTTCGACAATTTTTGCCAGTCTGGAGATTGGACCAAGAGTGACCGGCAATAGCATGGTCGGGCGGTCGTGGTTGAACGAGCTGTCCGCAGGGGCGGTGATGACCAGTAGGTTCTCGCGGCGCTCGAGCTCGAACGGGCTGTCTTTAATTGCTAAACGCAACCGCGGCTCGTAATCATCGAGCCACGCTTGGGTGATTTTCGGGTCTGGCATCGGCACAGGTTCTGCGCGGACGGCGAGGAGCGGCCTGGCTGCTTCCTTTTGTTGTTTGGTCTCGAACGGCCACCACCAATGAGTCTCAGTAGCAGGCGTGGCAGCGGCAACTACCGGCGCAACTGCGGCAGGCGCCGGAATAGAGGCAGAGTTCTTGACGTCAACTTTAGCGGCAGCGGCCTCAGCTTTCACAGCAGTAGGCGCAGACGGGGCGGTGCCCTTCGCATCGGGCTTGGCCGCAGATGCCTGGTCCGGCGCCTTGTCCGAAGCTTGATGAGCGCCAAAGGGCCACCAGTTGATACCACCTTCGGCGACGCCATTCTGCGGCGTTTGGGCACAACCAGTGACAGCCAGACACAACGCAAACGCGAGAGTTTTGTTAGATGACATCGTTAATCCATACCATGAAAAAGCAGAAATAAAGCTTTGAATAAGCTCGTATAAACCGACACTTCGAGAACAAAATACGCCACTCGGTTCCTTTGGCGCGAAGTTAACAGACAATCGGCTAAAAACAATTCGCCAATACGCGCACCAGTGATTGTGCGCGTGGATCCATTAATACGTAAGGCCCTAGCGTGTTGGTGACAAAACCAAATGCCACCTCGCGCTCGGGATCAGCAAATCCTGTAGAGCCGCCGGCGCCAGGATGGCCAAAAGCTTTAGGCCCAAGACCGTAGGTCGCATTAGGCACTTGCGGCTGATCGAGCATACAGCCGAGCCCAAACCGGGTGGGGGTCAGCAAGGTTTTATCGGGCCCCACGCTGTGCTCGCGCGTCAGCTCACCTAGCAACTCGGCTTCAAGCAAACGACCGTCAAGTAACGCGGTGTAAAAGCCTGCGAGGCTACGAGCGTTGCCGTGACCATTGGCCGCAGGTTGTTGCATGCGCCGCCACTCAGGTTTGTTGGTGCTGGTCATGATCGATGGCGGATTGGTAAACGCCCGTGCGGTCATGGAAGACGGTTCGCGCATTGTCGTTTGCAACAGACGCTGTGCGGCTGCGTCACCCGGATTACCCTTGCCGCGAGCGATATGCGCAACACGGTAAAACGCTTCATCCGCCAGCCCAACGTGAAAATCGAGACCTAAGGGTTGTGCGATACGGGCCGAGATTGATTCTCCCGGACCTCGTCCGTCAGCGCGGCGCAGCATCTCCCCGACCAACCAGCCATAAGTCATGGCGGCGTAGCCGTGACCCTGGCCAGGCGTCCACCATGGTTCTTCAGCGGCTAACGCATCGGTCATTGTTTGCCAGTTATATAGCGCTTCGGCAGGCAACATCTGTCGCAACGCCGGTAATCCCGCCTGATGGCAAAGCAACTGACGTAACGTAATTTTATCTTTGCCGGCAGCAGCAAACGCTGGCCAAAGGTTGGCGACCGGATCGTCCAAGCGCAACTTACCTTCACCCACCAGTTGCAACGCAGTGACGGCAGTAAAGGGTTTCGTGCAGGAAAACACATTGGCAATGGTATCGCTGTGCCAAACCTCGGTGCCGTCCTTGTCCGCCGTCCCAGCCCAAAGGTCGACTACAGTTTCGCCGCCAATCTGGATGCACACTGCGCCACCGCGCTCATGAGGGTCATCGAAGAGCGCAGCGAAGGCTTCGCGCACTGCTTCAAATTTAAGTTCGTAATGACCCTGAATCTGCACGCGCCCGCTCCCCCAAAAATGACTGTTTCAATTGTTGACGTGCATTGTTCCAGCGATTGCGCTCTTTGGGAACAGACTCAAGCCTGATTACGACGATTAACGAGTCCCACCGGTATCGCCACCAGCACCTTGCGCACCTTTGACATCGCCGCTTTCCGGCGCACGATCCCGCTTGCCGCCCTTACCGTTTTCAGGTGTGCCGGGGAGCGCTTTCGGTTTAGTTTTCTTGGCGTCATTCGCCCGCGCCTCTTTGTTTAGCGTGTCAGGAACTTGAAGGTTGCTTTTGCGAACCGCTTCAACAAACCCCTGAAATGGCACATCAGTGATGCTGACAAGCCCGACGTGACCATTTTCTCCATCAAGTAAACGCCCGTGGCAGGCTGGTCGAGGTATTCGAACCAGTGCACGCCGACGACCGAAGGTTCAGCCAGAGCTTGTTTCAAGAAATTGGGCCTTTTGAAAGTATTTGAAGTCGGCTTCGATCTCAGGGTGATCAGCACTTGGCACTGGGGCCTGAAAGCCTGCTCATGATGCCCGCGTGGCTTCAGGAAATTTCGCGACGGAACGGTGGTAGCGCGTTAAGGATTGCTTTGCCGTAACGCTGGGTGACCACCCGTCGGTCGAGCAGTGTGATGGTGCCGCGATCTTCTTCTGTGCGCAGCAATCGCCCGCATGCCTGGACCAGACGAAGCGAGGCATCCGGTACCGCAATTTCCATGAACGGGTTACCGCCGCGAGCTTCGATCCACTCCGCCAGCGCAGCTTCGACAGGATCATCAGGCACGGCAAACGGGATTTTAGCGATCACTACGTGTTCACAATAAGCGCCGGGTAAATCGACCCCCTCGGCAAAACTGGCCAAGCCGAACAGTACGCTGGACTCACCGCTGTCAACCCGTGCCTTGTGCTTGTTCAAGGTTTCCTGCTTGGACAGATTGCCCTGAATGAACACTTGTTTGCGCCAGTCGCGCTCAAGGCCGTCGAAGACGTCTTGCATCTGTTTGCGCGAGGAAAACAAGACCAACGTACCTCGTGAACCCTCTACCAGCCTTGGCAGCTCACGGATGATCGCGGCCGTATGCGCCACGGCGTCGCGAGGATCAGCCTTGAGGTCTGGCACGCGCAGCACGCCGGCGTCGGCATGGTGAAACGGGCTCGGCACAACCGCTGTGACGGAGCCTTTGGGCAATCCGGCCCGCATACGGTACCGGTCGAACTTGCCCAACGCGGTCAAAGTCGCCGAGGTCACCAGCGCGCCATAGGCGATGTTCCACAGATTACGCCGAAGCATTTCAGCGGCCAGAATGGGGCTGGCGTTGACCTCGATGTCGAACAACGAGCCGCTGTCAGCCAAGGTCAGCCAGCGCGCCATGGGTGGACTGTCTTCTGGGTCTTCAACTGTAAATGCGGTCCACAACTCCCAGTTACCGTGGGCCCGGGCCAGCAGACTGCCGAATAACGGATACCACTCTTCGGCCTGATGACTGGCGATGCCGATGTTCACTTCGCCGTCCATACCGGTCTTGAGCAGTTCGGTCAGGCGCGTAAACAGATCATCAAGTCGGGCAAATCCTTTTTTCAGCTCGGCGCCCATCTCTCGCATGTGCTCGGGCACCAACCCACCGATGAAACGATGGCGCGGGCGCTCGCGGCCCTGCATGTCTTCGCCGGGTTTGAAGTCGGCCAGCTGTTCGCAGGCGGCGAACATGAACTGTTGTTGCGTCTTAATCTCCCGCGCCAGCTCTGGGACCTGTTCGATCAGTTTGCCCAGATCGCCCGGCAAAGGATGTTGAGCCAACAACTTGGCCAGGTTTTTAGCGGTTTGTTCCAGCCAATCCGAAGTTGAGCGCAGACGTGTGTAATGGGCAAAATGGCCGATGGCCTTGTCTGGCAGGTGATGCCCTTCGTCGAACACGTAAAGCGTTTCACGCGGATCAGGCAATACCGCCCCGCCACCCAGCGCCAGGTCAGCAAGAACCATATCGTGGTTGGTGACGATGACATCGACCTTGCCCATGCCTTCACGTGCCTTGTAAAAGGCGCACTGCTGAAAGTTCGGGCAATGCCGGTTGGTGCATTGACTGTGGTCGGTGGTGACTCGCGCCCAGTCCTGATCTTCCAGCGCCTGAGGCCAGCTGTCGCGGTCACCGTCCCACTTATTGCCAGCGAGCTTTTCGATCATGCTGGTGAATAGTTTCTGGCTGGCCTCGTCAACTTCGATCTTGAAGCCTTCTTCTTCGAACAGCTGAGCGGTGGCGGTTTGTGCGTTACCTTCTTGCAATAGCACGTCGAGTTTGGACAGGCACATGTAACGGCCGCGCCCCTTGGCCAGGGCAAACGTGAAGTTAAGCCCGCTGTTGCGCATCAGGTCTGGCAGATCCTTGTAAACGATCTGCTCTTGCAGCGCGACGGTGGCCGTGGCAATAACCAGACGCTTGCCGGCCGCTTTCGCCGTGGGGATTGCTGCAATCGCGTAGGCAACAGTTTTACCGGTACCGGTGCCCGCTTCGACCGCGACCACAGCGGGATCACCCGAGCGTCGACCTTCTTCATCAGTGTCGATATCGCCGAGCACTTTGGCGATCTCGGCGATCATCAAGCGCTGGCCATAACGCGGCTTCAGGCTCTTGGCTTCGAGGAAACGCGAATAAGCGCCCTGAATTTGGGATTTGAGTTCGTTACTGATCATGGGCTTCAGGGCGCTACGAATCGGGTTAAAAGTGCTGGATAAATTTTCAGTGTTTCTAAGAGGCGGCTATCATACCTCGCTAAATCATCCCGCGCAGATCGGAGTACCGAATGACAGCTTTTGCCCTTGTTTACACGCTGCATGTGCTGGCGGCCTTGGTCTGGGTCGGCGGCATGTTCTTCGCTTGGATGGTCCTGCGCCCAGCGGTCGGTGCGGCATTGGAGGGTCCCAATCGCCTTAAATTGTGGGTCCAGGTTTTTCCACGGTTCTTTTTCTGGGTCTGGGTGGCGGTAGTGGTGCTGCCAATTACTGGCGTAGGCATGATCGGCCAACGGTTTTCAGGTTTTGAAACCGCACCGCGTTACGTGCAAATCATGATGGGGTTGTACGTGGTGATGGTGGCACTGTTTATCCGCATCCACTCGCTGCAGTTGCCCGAGCTGCGTCGTGCGGTTGAGGCTGAACAATGGCAGGAAGGTGCCGCAACGCTGGGACGCATACGCCGACTGGTGGGAATAAATTTAATTGTCGGGTTGGTATTGGTGGGCGTAGCTGCCAGTCGGCCAGGATTTTGATGGCCCAGATGAACATCTTTGCCAACAGGTTCGCTTACACCAGGACTGGGGTATGTTTGATCCACACCGGTAGGCGCAGCCGAAGGCTGCGATGAGATCTGGAGGCTTTCGCCACCTTAGCAACTTCAGGCTACCGTGGATTAAACCTACAGCCGCTGTACCGTTAACGAACCATCGCGTCCCGGCGCGCCGGACTGGCCCGGTTGGCCTGGCGTGCCTGATTTGGCGCCGCTTGCGCGGTAGACCAGGCACCCTTTGGAAGCGCCGCCCTTGCCTGCCAATCCAGCAGCACCGGCAAGCCCTCCAGCTCCGCCGTTGACCAGCACTTTGATGCGTTCGGCAGGGAATGCGGCGGGCAACTCGAGATGTACCACTGCACCTGGCGCGCCATCGTGACCGTTGCTGCCGTTGTCGCCGTTGTAACCACGACTTGCTTCACCCCATAGACAACCAGGGTCTTCGCCATTGGCGCCATCTAAACCGAAAAAGCCAGGGGCTCCAGAACCGCCACGGGCGTCGACTGAGAGCTCATCAGCGGTCAGGTTTTCCAGACGCAAGGTCAAATTACGACCAGGCAGCGCAGGCTTGAGAAACGTGCCGGGCGCACCGCGCGCAGTGATTTGACTACCGGATGCTAATTGGCCACGGCCGATGACCATGTTAAACACCTGTCCGCTGGGGATAATCGCGATACGCGCTTCATGGCCCAGCACCAACTCACCGACTCTGACTTCGTCGACACCTGCGGGGATTAGCAACGTACCGTAATCAGCAACTTCCAGGCGATCCAACTGCAAGACGCTGGTTTGAGTTGGCAGACGCATTAGTGAATGCGCCTCGACCATTACCACTTGGGCCAAGACCATCGGGGTGAACATTGCGACGCTGCATGCCACTGCCAGAAGCCGAAGGTTACGCATGAGCGACCTCCACCGACACGCGGGAAAAAGATTGCAGATGGAAAATACCAAACAGCAGGATCTGCCCACGATCCCTCCAAGGCCGCGCTCGCCCACGCAGGCTGCCGTTGAACAAAACCAGTTCCATCAAGTGGATCAGCACCAGCAGGCTTGCGACCATGTTGATCAATAAATCAAAAGGATTTGGTAATGCAATAACCATATTAACCAGCACCACCAGCCAGAAACCCGATGTCAACATTTTCCCCAATCCCCAAAACAACTTCATACGTACCCCTGGCGGTTATTCTTTTGCGCACAGTAACGGCAACAGCGCGAATTTTGCCAGCGACCATTGAAAAATGTTCGGGTGCGCCGATTAGAGGGCTGCTCGCAACACCATGAAACCGGGCGGCGTTCAACCATGGCCCGGTTTCTCAAATGTGGTGTCAATGTCAGCGGTTTAGGTGTATTTCCACCCGGCGGTTCTTCGCTCGCCCCTCATCAGTCGCGTTGTCCGCCACCGGCTGACTTTTGCCCATGCCTTGGGTGGACAATTTGGCAGGCGCAAACCCCTGACTGATCAAAAACGTTGCCACGCTGGCGGCTCGACGTTCGGAGAGTTTCTGGTTATAAGGACCGGAACCCCTGCTATCGGTATGGCCTATCACCTTAATGCTCACTACATCGGCGCTTTTCAGGCTATCCATTATTGCGATCAGCTTATCCCGCGCTTCGCTTGTTAGGTCGGCCTTGTTATACGCAAACAGCACGGCACCCTCATCGCTAAGGGTAATAATTTGCTCGGTAGGGGGTGCGGGTTCTGCGGGTTTGACGCTCGCAGGGTATTGAGGAAGGGGGCAACCATTATTGTCGACGGGGGTATTGGGGGGCGTATTCGGACAGGTATCGCGACGATCAAACACACCATCCCCATCCTCGTCACCATCCTGGGCAAAACAGATAAGGCCACCGGCAATCACGCCAAGTGCCGCACCACCACCGGCCCAGGCACCACTTTCAATGGCGCCCAGTCCTCCACCGACCAAGCCACCTATAACGCTACAGATGGGCCAGTTCTTTTGATTGAGCGGCGCCGTACCATCGCTGGTGGTCGCACAACCTGAAAGGACACCGCTGACCAAAAATAAAGGAAGTACCGCTCTTGCGCATACGCTCATAAGTCAATGCTCCTGAGTTACCGGCCCATGCCGGCACTCAGGAGTAAAGACGCACAACCTTAACTCCACAAGCCACGCAACACGGGCTTTATCGGTTAATTTTGATCTCTACACGACGATTCAAGGCACGCCCTTCGGCCGTTTTGTTATCCGCGACGGGACGACCTTCACCTTCGCCAACTACTGCCACAAAACTGCTGCGCGGGATACCAGAGCTGACCAGATAGTCGGTCACCGACGTTGCACGCTTTTGCGAAAGCTTTTTGTTGTACTTGTCGCTACCAACACTGTCGGTATGTCCGCTGACGCGTAACTGAGCGCTAGGAGCTTCGCGTTTCAGACGGCTACTGATCAGGTCAAGCTTTTGTTTGTCCGCCGCCGTCAATTGCGCCGAATCAAACTTGAAATAGACGTCGTTGATCACGATCGTCTCTTCTTTGACCATGACCACCTTTTCAACCACTGCGGGTTCGGCGGCAGGTGCCACAACCGGTGGACAACCATTGGCATCTACACTTACCCCTTTAGGCGTACCTGGACACTTGTCGCGGCTGTCCGGCACGCCGTCGCCATCTTCGTCGCCGTCGCCGTGTACCCAGCAATACGCTGCCGCTACACCGCCGCCGATCAACACACCCCAACCGGCATAGGTGGCGTTGTGAATCGCCCCCAGTCCCGCACCCGTCAAACCGCCGACTGCGGCACATTTAGGCCAATCGGTCTTTTGCAAACCTGCACAACCCGTCAACAGGCTGGTCAGCAGGATCAAAGGTAACGCCACCCGAATCATACTCATTGACTTCATCTCCTATGGGATCGGTCCAAACCGATGCAATGGGAGTAAAGACGTCAGTTTCACAGTCCGCCAATTAGCCATCATAAAAGCTGCGAATTGAAGCAGCGCCCTAAGGGCTAGGCCATTGCGTCTTGGCAAGCTAGTCTTGCAACTCAATTGAGGAATTTCGATGACTGATGGCTTTTCTACGCGCACGCCGCAGCAGGCGCTGGCCGCCTTGCTGGATCGATACGCCCCTAAACGCCTGCTATTGATCGGTGCCGCAAGTTTCCCTGCGCTCGAGGCATTCCTGACCGCTCATCCGGGTACCGAATTAGCCCATGCCATGCCCGGCCCTTTGCCTACAGCGCTTGGCGCACAACGTTTTGACCTGGCACTGGCGGTGGATTGCCTGGAGCATTTGCCCAAACGCACCGGGCTTGAATTGCTGGGCGGGATTCGTAATTTGAACGCGAGTCGTATTGCCGTGCTGGCGGATTTACACGCATGTGGCTGGCAAGACACCGATTTCTATTCGTTGGCACTGCAAGCCAGTGAACGCTTTGCCCGAGACGAGCAAGTCCTGACGTTGTTTACCTACGACCTGCGTGACTATAAACAAGTCCCCGATTGGCTCAACGCGAAATTTTGGGCCAACCCGGAGAATTTCGGCAAATACTGGTGGTAGCCATGACAGGTACGATCTGCCCCTGCGGCAGCGGAAATTTCCTGGATGCCTGCTGCGGGCACTATCACGCCGGGCTGGCAGCCCCCTGCGCAGAAGCGCTGATGCGCTCGCGTTACAGCGCCTACGTACTGGGGCTGATCGATTATTTGGTGGATACGACGCTGCCTGCGCAACAAGTCAGCCTGGACCGCCAATCCATCGGTGATTGGAGTGCGCGAAGCACCTGGCTGGGGTTGGGCGTGGAGCACGTCGAAGTGTTTGGCGGCAAACCTGAGCACGCCTTCGTCACATTCATCGCTCGCTGGCACGACGGCGATGGCGAACACAGCCATCGCGAGCGCTCGGCATTCGTCCAGAATCAAGGCCGCTGGTATTTCATCGACCCGACGGTACCGCTCAAGGTAGGCCGTAACGATGCGTGCCCATGTGGCAGTGGGCAAAAATTCAAAAAATGCTGTGCAGGTTATCTCGCATAAGCCAATGGGCTCAACTGAGTTTTAAATGCGACGTGTCGGGCGCCGGGCCCGCGGGTGGCTTTTTGAGCTCATGCATATCGCTTCCTACCGGTGCCAAACTAAGCTGCGAAAGGTCCAGCCGGGGCGCGGGCGCGGGCGTTTTTGGCTCTTGCAGTGCGCTACCCACCTGTGCCACCGAAAAATCAGGTGCATCCACGTCCACGAACGCGGCCATGTAAGCGTCGCGCGGGGCGATCTGCAGTCGACCTTTAGCCTTGGGAGGACGATAAAATCCTGGCGCATCGGGCGGCGGCGCCAGCTCCACCTCTTCCATGTCGAGTTGCATGTCGACCATCTCGACCAACGCCCCGGCGCGCTCCAGGGTCGCGCGATACTTCATGGCGGCGGCTTCCTCGAGATTGTTTTTGAGCACCAGACGCCGCCCTGAAAACAATATGGCGATGCGCTGCTCATCGGCCTGGAACAATTTGGTCAGATTTGCCTCGACTCGCTCGCGCGACGCCCCGGGTACTGTCTGACCAGTAAAGACGATTTCATAGAGGTTCATCGGACAAACTCCAACGGCACGAGGCGCAAGTATGGCTGATTATTGTGGTTTGAATGCGTGCACCAGACACGTATTGGCGAGATAATTCGCGCCAACTTATTCCGGAGAGACCTAGATGAACCAGGAAAACCACGTTCACGGCCCTGACTGCGCTCATGACCACGAGCATCAGCACCACGACCATCAGCACGCTCACGTTCACGGTCCAGACTGCGGCCACGCGCCACAAGAACCCGTGCGCAACACCTTGAAGGACGTAGGCCGTAACGATCCTTGCCCATGCGGCAGCGAGAAAAAATTCAAAAAGTGCCACGGCGCTTAATCTACCTAATCCCCGTAGATGCCAACTTGTTACCGAGAAGCTTGACGCCGCGTTTCAGGTATAACGCCTCGCCAACAAGTTAGCGCCTACAGAGCTCTTGCTGCTTGCGTGTGGCGTGTCTGCTCACTAACGTAGCGCCATCAAAAAATGTCACCCCCGCAGGAGCTTTGCCATGGCCTCGCCAGCCTTTTTAGATTTTCTTCCCCGGTTCGGCGTTGCCGCAGCAGTGGTCAGTGTCCTGAGTTTGAGCGGTTGCCAGCTCGGAGGCGCCAGTAGCGATACGCTTCCACCGTCCACCGGTGTGTTTGCGATCAAAGGGTTGGCGCAGAACGTTTCAGTACGCCGCAACAGCCTCGGCATGCCGCTGATCGAGAGCAATACGTTTCATGACGCGCTGTTCACCCTGGGTTATGTGCACGCCAGCGACCGCATCAGCCAAATGGTCAGCATGCGTTTGCTCGCCCAAGGCCGATTGGCCGAACTGGAAGGCCCCAGCGCCTTGGAAATCGACCGATTCATGCGTTCGATCAATCTGAAGAAAAGCGCAAGCGAGCTTTACAACAGTTCATCGCCACGGCTTAAACGTTTCTTCGAAGTCTACGCACGCGGCGTCAACGCTTACCTGTTCCGCTATCGCGACAAGCTGCCAGCCGATTTGACGGCGGCCGGTTACCACCCTGAATACTGGAAGCCGGAAGACTCGGCGCTGATCTTCAGCCTGCTGAACTTCGGCATGTCGGTGAACCTGCAACAAGAGCTTTCTTCTCTGGTATTGGCGCAAAAAGTCGGTGCAGAGAAGCTCGCTTGGCTGATCCCGACCTACCCTGATGAAGAACTGCCTATGGCCGAAGCCGACAAACTCAAAGGCCTGAATTTGAGCCAAATCCCAGGTCTCGGCGATTTGAATAAAGTGGCTCTGCAACTGTCCGACCTGAACATGCTTGGTGTCGCGGCCTCGAACAACTGGGTGGTCGCTCCCCAACGCAGCCGCAGCGGTAAAAGTTTGCTGGCCAACGACATGCACCTGCCCGCCACCTTGCCTTCGGCTTGGAGCTTTGTGCAGATCCGCGCACCTAAATTTGAGGCAGCCGGGATGTCCATCGCCGGTCTACCGCTAGTATTGTCCGGCTTTAATGGCAAGCTGGCGTGGGGCATGACCACCGCCATGGGCGACAATCAGGACCTGTTCCTCGAGAAACTCAAGCGTGAAAACAATAAGTTGCTCTACTTGGTCGATGGCAAGTGGCAACCGGCCTCGGTGCGCAACGAAACGTTCTTTATCAAAGGCGAGCGTGCTGTTCGCGAAACCATTTACGAAACCCGCCACGGCACTCTCCTCAACAGCGCGCTGGGCGAACGCAGCAGCCCAGAGCAACCCGTCCAACTCAGTAACGGCTTGGGTCTGGCCCTGCAAACACCCGACTTCAAAGACGACAAAAGCATGGACGCGTTCTTCAACCTGTCCCGCGCTCAAAACGTCGAGAAAGCCTCGGACGCCGTTCGTGAAATTCGCGCCATGGCCCTGAACATTGTGTTTGCCGACTCCCAACATGTTGGCTGGCAGGTCACAGGACGCTTCCCGAACCGCCGCGAGGGTCTAGGGTTGCTCCCATCGCCGGGCTGGGACAGCCACTATGACTGGGACGGTTACGCCGATTCGATGCTGCACCCATATGATCAAGACCCAAGGCAAGGCTGGATCGGCACCGCCAACCAACGCACCCTGCAAAAAGGTTACGGCATGCAACTGTCTAACTCCTGGAACTACCCGGAGCGCGCCGAACGCATAGCCGTTTTGTTAAATGGCGATAAACAGGACAGCCGCAGCATGATCGCCATGCAATACGATCAAACCACGACCTTTGCTGCCAAGCTGAAGAAGATGTTTCAAGCACCCGGTATGGCCCAACCGCTGAATCTGGCTATTAATGCGTTACCTGCGGCGGATCGTGGCAAGGCTCAAGAAGCCTTGGCACGCCTGATAGCGTTTGACGGCAAGTTGTCCGCGAGTTCCTCCGACGCCGCGATTTATGAGCTTTTCCTGCAAGAAAGCGCTAAGCAGATCTTCCTTGACGAACTGGAGCCGGAAACCAGCCCGGCCTGGAAAGCGCTAGTTGAAAACGCCAACTTCACCTACTCCGCTCAAGCCGATCACCTACTTGGCCGCGAAGACAGCCCGTATTGGGATGACATCAAAACCCCGCAAAAAGAAGACAAACCGACGATTCTCGCCCGCAGCCTGGCTGCCGCGATAACTGCAGGCGACAGCCAATTAGGTGGCGATCACAAAGCCTGGCAGTGGGGCAAACTGCACCGCTACACCTGGACCGCGAAAAACGGCCAGATGGCTAATCGCAGCCCCACTCCAGCCGGAGGTGATCACAGCACCCTCAATGCGGCTGGTTACGCGTGGGGTGAAAACTTCGACACTGCACTGACGCCTGCGATGCGGATAATCGTCGACTTCGGTCAACCTGAACCAATGATGAGTCAGAACAATGCAGGCCAATCCGGCAATCCAGTCAGCCCGCATTACGCTGATGGCATTGAACCTTGGCTAAAAGCGCAATACACGACAATCCCGATGCAACCGCAGAACCTGGAACGGGCCTACGGCAAGGCACGACTGACGCTGACGCCAGGGAAGTAATGGTCTGATATCAACCCCGTAACCCTGTGGAACCTGATTTATTCGAGAACTGAGCAACGCGGTCCGCACGTCAGACCGTGTTGGTCGCTTCCCGATGAATGAGCTTGTCACACCGGGTTGCGCTGGATAACGAGCCTGTGATAGAGCGCCTGCCATCCACTTCGAACTTCCACCCGCGCACCGCCTCATAACTAACAAGCCCATCCTTCTGGTCATCCTATGGATCTTGTTATCGCACGGCCCGAAGGGCTGTACTGCCCGCAGGGAGATTTTTATATCGACCCATGGCGCCCGGTTGAGCGGGCCGTTATTACCCACGGTCATGGCGATCACGCGCGTACCGGCAATCAACATTACCTGGCGGCAGCTCCCGGCGAAGGCATTTTACGGGCGCGACTGGGGCAGGACATAAACCTGCAAACCCTGAATTACGGCGAAAACATCAATCATCATGGTGTGACGCTGAGCTTGCACCCGGCCGGCCATGTACTCGGATCGGCGCAAGTTCGGCTCGAATATCGAGGCAAAATATGGGTAGCCTCAGGGGATTACAAAGTTGAACCCGACGGCACCTGTGCGCCTTTCGAGCCAGTGCGTTGCCATACCTTCATCACTGAATCCACGTTCGGTCTGCCTATTTATCGCTGGCAACCTCAGGCCGATATCTTCGCTGACGTTAATCAATGGTGGCGAGGCAATATTGAGCAAGGCAAAGCCAGTGTGCTGTTTTGCTATTCCTTCGGCAAAGCCCAGCGAATCCTCCACGGTATTGATCCCGACATCGGTCCAATTCTGGTCCATGGCGCCATCGAACCGCTGAACCGGGTGTACCGCGAAGCCGGTGTTCGTATCCCCGAGACCCATTACGCAAGCGACTTTAAAAAGACCGACCCACTATTGCGCCAAGCGTTGATTCTTGCCCCACCTTCTGCGGGCGGCAGCACCTGGATGCGACGTTTTGGTGACCTCAGCGATGCATTTGCCAGCGGCTGGATGATGTTGCGCGGCACTCGCCGCCGGCGCGGAGTAGATCGCGGCTTTGTACTTTCGGATCATGCCGACTGGCCAGGGCTGCTATGGGCTATTGAGCAAACCGGCGCTGAGCGAGTGATGGTGACCCATGGTTCGGTCAACGTACTGGTGCGCTATCTTCGCGAGAAAGGGTTGGATGCTCAGGGCTTCAGCACCGAATACGGCGACGACGAAGATCTTGCGCTGGGTACCTCGCCACCTCACGAGGTTCCAGCATGAGAGCCTTCGCCGCGCTTTATTCGCGTTTAGACGCCACAACGTCGAGCAACGCCAAGCTCGCCGCATTACGCGACTACTTTATCGCTGCAGCACCTGAGGATGCAGCCTGGGCCGTTTATTTTTTGTCCGGCGGACGACCTCGGCAATTGGTCCCCACCCGATTGTTGCGCGAACAGGCGATGGCGCTTTCCGGGTTGCCAGAATGGCTGTTCGAAGAAAGTTATCAAGCCGTGGGGGATTTGGCAGAGACGCTTTCATTGATTCTTCCCGAGGTTCAGCAAAGCTCCGATGCGGGTCTGGCGACTTGGATGGAAGACTATTTGTTGCCATTGCGCGGCCTGCCGCCAGAGGAATTGACCGAACGACTGGAAAGTTATTGGGCGCAGCTCGACCGCCTTAGCCTGATGGTCTGCATCAAGTTGATTACCGGCAGTTTCAGAGTGGGGGTTTCTAAATTGCTGGTTACCCGTGCACTTGCCTCCCTGGCTGACATCGACAGCAAGCGCGTGGCGCAACGTCTAGTGGGCTACACCGACCTTTCCCATCGGCCCAGCGCCGAGGGTTACCTCAAGTTGATCGCGGCTGAGTCCGACGATGAACACGCCCAGCGCGGCGGCCAGCCTTATCCGTTCTTCCTTGCACACGCTTTGCAGCAGCCCGTGGATCAATTCGAAACGCTGCTCGGTCCGTGTGAAGAGTGGCAAGTGGAATGGAAGTGGGACGGTATCCGGGCGCAATTGGTCAAACGTGAAGGTCGTTTATGGATCTGGTCACGTGGCGAAGAATTAGTCACTGATCGTTTCCCTGAGTTGCACAGCCTGAGCCAGTGTTTACCGGACGGCACGGTGATCGACGGCGAAATCGTGGTTTGGAAACCCCCCGTCGTCGGGCCGAAAGACGACGACGTTTTCGCGCTGGCAACATCAGAAGACTCAAACGCTGCTCAACCTTCGGTTCAGCCTTTCGCATTGCTGCAGCAGCGTATCGGCCGCAAAACGTTGGGTAAGAAAATTCTAAACGACGTACCGGTGGTGGTACTCGCCTACGACCTGCTGGAATGGCGAGGTCGCGATTGGCGCAGCCGTCCTCAGCACGAACGGCGCGCCCAGCTCGAAGTATTGCTCCATTGCAGCCAAAGTCCGGTTTTGCTGCCGTCGCCCATACTAAGCGCAACCGATTGGATAGACCTCGGCCGACAGCGCGAAGCGTCCCGCAGCCTCGGCGTCGAGGGCATGATGCTCAAAGCCCGCGACGCGCTTTATAGCGTAGGCCGCACCAAAGACATGGGCGTTTGGTGGAAATGGAAAGTCGATCCATTCAGCGTCGACGCGGTGTTGATTTATGCCCAGCGCGGCCACGGTCGACGCGCCAGCCTGTACAGCGATTACACTTTCGCAGTCTGGGACGGGCCACCCGACGCTAGCGAACGAACTTTGGTGCCGTTTGCCAAGGCCTATTCCGGGTTGACCGACGAAGAGATGCGCAAGGTCGATGCGATTGTCCGTAAAACTACAGTGGAAAAATTCGGCCCGGTACGCAGCGTCACCCCAAGCTTGGTGTTCGAGCTTGGCTTTGAGGGCATCGCCCTGTCCAAGCGGCACAAAAGCGGAATTGCGGTGCGTTTCCCGAGAATGCTGCGCTGGCGCCAGGACAAACCGGTAGCCGAGGCAGACAGCTTATCGACGCTGCAAGATTTGCTCAGCTGAACGTGATGCGCTATTTTTGTGCGCTTATTTTCGAGCGGGCCTTTTCTGTGCATGAGGGGCTTTCTATAGGACCAAACATATTCGCGAATTAGCTAATGCAAAATGCTTGACGCATAGCTTGGCGAGTAGGTTAGCTCCTGCAGCATTGTTTTGCGCTTAGCCTTGGGGCATTCCCTGCTCCAGCGGGGCGTTTCAGCACTAAAGTCATCATTGCGACAACTCTGTACATTTAAAACGCACGTTCGTCTCTTTGGTTCAAATATTGCTATCTTCTTACCGTCTGGCGCTTGCCGGTAGCAAGAGATCCGCGTGTTCCCAACGCTCATTTTGGTTTTAAGGACTGATCAATGAAAAAAGCATGGCTGACCCTTTCCGCATTGGCTATTTGTCTGGCCGCTGGCAGTGCAATGGCCAAGGAATACAAGGAATTGCGCTTCGGCGTCGATCCTTCTTATGCACCTTTCGAATCAAAAGCAGCCGATGGCAGCCTGGTAGGCTTCGATATCGATCTGGGCAATGCGATTTGCGCCGAGCTGAAAGTGAAATGCAAATGGGTTGAAAGCGATTTCGACGGCATGATCCCTGGCTTGAAAGCCAATAAATTCGACGGTGTTATCTCGTCGATGACCGTTACAGAGGCTCGTGAGAAGGTTATCGACTTCTCAAGCGAACTGTTTTCCGGTCCAACGTCGTTGGTTTTCAAGAAAGGTTCTGGCGTCACTTCCGACCCGGCAACCCTGAAAGGCAAAACGGTTGGTTATGAGCAAGGCACGATTCAGGAGGCCTATGCCAAAGCCGTTTTGGACAAAGCAGGTGTGACCACCAAGGCTTACGCCAACCAGGATCAGGTTTACGCTGACCTGACTTCGGGTCGTCTTGATGCTTCGGTACAAGACATGCTGCAAGCCGAGCTGGGCTTTTTGAAATCGCCAGGAGGTGCTGGTTTTGAAGTTTCCAAGCCAATCACAGATCCACTGTTGCCAGCAAAAACGGCAGTTGGTATCTCGAAAGGTAACAAAGACCTCAAAGCACTGTTGGATAAAGGTATCAAAGCGTTACACGCTGACGGTAAATACGAAGAAATCCAGAAAAAACACTTTGGCGATCTGAACCTGTATAGCGGTAAATAAACATCCCAACGCCCATCGACTTCAGGTGAGTACCGTCACCCGTTTCGATGGGCGTTTTTTTGACCGTAAAAGGCTTGATTCATGCTCGACGAATGGCTGCAATACCTTGGTTTATCTGCCCTCAGCTTGAAAGGCTTTGGGCCCCTGCTGCTTCAAGGGACGTGGATGACCATCCAATTAGGAATTTTGTCGCTGTTGGTCGCCGTTATCCTCGGCTTGATCGGCGCCAGCTGCAAATTGTCCAGTTTGCGTGCGCTGCGCATTCCAGCGCAGATTTACACCACCTTGATCCGCGGCGTGCCCGACCTGGTGCTGATGCTGCTGATTTTCTACAGCCTGCAAACCTGGCTGACCAGCTTCACTGAAATAATGGACTGGGACTACATCGAAATCGATCCGTTCGCCGCTGGGGTAATCACCCTGGGGTTTATCTACGGAGCTTATTTCACCGAAACCTTCCGCGGCGCCATTCTATCTGTGCCTCGCGGCCAGATTGAAGCCGCCACTGCGTATGGCTTGACCCGTGCCCAGCGATTTCGCCTTGTGGTATTTCCGCAAATGATGCGTTTCGCATTGCCGGGCATCGGTAACAATTGGATGGTGATCCTCAAGGCCACTGCCCTGGTCTCAATCATCGGCCTGGCCGACCTGGTCAAGGCCTCCCAAGACGCAGGCAAAAGCACCTACGAGCTTTTCTACTTTCTGGTGGTGGCGGCGTTGATCTACTTACTGATTACCAGCGTTTCCAACATTGTCTTGCGCTGGGCTGAACGACGTTATGCCGCTGGTAGCCGGGAGGCACAACGATGATTGAACTTCTTCAAGAATATTGGCGGCCCTTCCTTTATAGCGATGGTCAACACATCACCGGTCTGGCGATGACCATGTGGCTGCTTAGCGCCTCAATCGCCATTGGCTTTGTAGTGTCGATCCCACTCTCTATCGCCAGGGTTTCGCCTAAGTTCTGGATTCGCTTGCCAGTACAGTTCTACACCTACCTGTTTCGTGGAACCCCGCTTTATATCCAACTGCTAATTTGCTACACCGGCATCTACAGCATTGCGGCGATTCGCGCACAACCGTTGCTTGATGCCTTTTTCCGCGACGCCATGAACTGTACGATTCTCGCGTTTGCGTTAAACACCTGTGCTTACACCACCGAAATTTTTGCCGGGTCGATCCGAAGCATGGCCCATGGCGAAGTCGAAGCGGCCAAGGCGTTCGGGCTCACCGGCTGGAAGCTTTATGCCTACGTCATCATGCCGTCGGCACTGCGACGCTCACTGCCGTTCTACAGCAATGAAGTGATCTTGATGCTGCATTCGACCACCGTCGCATTTACCGCCACCGTTCCGGATATTCTCAAGGTCGCCAGAGACGCCAACTCAGCTACATTCATGACGTTTCAATCTTTCGGTATCGCCGCACTGATCTATTTGACGGTTACTTTTGCCTTGGTTGGCCTGTTCCGGTTGGCTGAACGCCGCTGGCTGGCCTTTCTCGGCCCGGCTCATTAGGACACTTTATGCGCCATCAAGCCCACAATGTGCTAGCCCCCCTGCCGGGAACCGCGCGGCAGATTCACAGCTTTTATTACGGCCCAGAAAATGCGGGTCGCAAAGTCTATATTCAGGCCTCGCTGCACGCGGACGAATTGCCCGGCATGTTGGTGGCCTGGCATTTAAAACAGCGACTGGCCGAACTGGAAAGGGCCGGAAGGCTGCTGGGCGAAATCGTTTTGGTCCCGGTGGCTAATCCCATTGGCCTTGAACAGGTGCTAATGGACATCCCGCTGGGCCGCTATGAACTGGAAAGTGGGCACAATTTTAACCGTCGATTCCTCGACCTTAGTCAACAGGTCGGGGACGACGTCGAAGCCCTGCTCGGTGATAATCCACAGCGAAATCTTGAACTAATCCGCGCCAGCCTACGCGCGGCATTGGTCGCGCAGGTGCCCGGCACTCAGTTGCAGTCGCAGCGGCTGATCCTGCAAACGCTGGCGTGTGACGCTGACATGGTGCTGGACCTGCATTGCGATTTCGAAGCCGTGGAACATCTTTACACCACCCCCGAAGCCTGGTCGCTGGTCGAACCGCTGTCGCGCTATCTCGGCGCTCAGGCCAGTCTGTTGGCCACCGACTCTGGCGGTCAGTCGTTCGATGAATGTTTCACGCTGCTCTGGTGGCAGTTGCAACAGCGCTTCGATGGGCGCTTCGAAATTCCGATGGGCAGTTTTTCGGTGACCCTAGAGCTTCGTGGTCAGTGTGATGTCAGTCACGCGCTGGCCAGTCGCGATTGTCAGGCACTGATCAATTACCTCATGCACTTGGGCGTGATTGCCGGGGAACCTACACCGTTGCCGGAGTTGCTGTATCCGGCAACGCCGCTAGCAGCCGTTGAACCGGTGGAAACGGCGGTGGGCGGCTTGCTGGTGTTTTGTGCGTTGCCCGGTGAATACCTGGTAGCCGGGCAGCTCATTGCTGAAATCATAGATCCGATCACCGATCTGGTAACGCCGATCCACACTCTTAATCCCGGTTTGTTGTATGCGCGCTCAGTGCGCCGCATGGCAACCGCCGGCATGGTCATCGCTCACGTTGCAGGCACCGAAGCCTACCGTAGCGGTTACCTGCTCTCTCCTTAAGGACCGCACGGCAATGTACAAACTGACCATTGATAGCCTGCACAAAAGCTACGGCGATAACGAAGTGCTCAAAGGCGTATCCCTCAAGGCCAATACCGGCGATGTTATCAGCCTTATCGGCGCCAGCGGGTCGGGTAAAAGCACGTTCTTGCGCTGCATCAACTTTCTCGAAACGCCGAACGATGGCGCCATGAGCCTGGACGGCCAACAAATTCGCATGGTCTGCGACCGGCATGGCATGCGCGTCGCCGACCCGGCTGAATTGCAGCGCATCCGCACACGGCTGGCGATGGTGTTCCAGCATTTTAATTTGTGGAGCCACATGACCGTATTGGAAAACGTCGCCATGGCCCCGCGTCGTGTACTGGGCGTCAGCAAACGCGACGCTGAAGAACGTGCGCGCAAGTACCTCGACAAAGTGGGGCTGCCGGCTCGCGTCGCCGAGCAATACCCCGCTTTCCTTTCTGGTGGCCAACAACAGCGCGTCGCGATTGCACGGGCATTGGCGATGGAACCCGAGGTGATGCTGTTCGACGAACCCACCTCGGCGCTGGACCCGGAGCTGGTGGGCGAAGTGCTCAAAGTGATTCAGGGCCTGGCTGAAGAAGGCCGAACCATGATCATGGTGACCCACGAAATGAGCTTTGCGCGCAAAGTATCCAATCAGGTGATGTTCCTGCACCAGGGTTTGGTGGAAGAACAAGGACACCCGGACGAAGTCTTGGGCAACCCGCAAAGTGATCGACTGCGCCAGTTTTTGAGTGGAAATTTGAAGTAACAGCAGCTGATACCGCGTCGCGACATTCCCGAATGAATTCGGTCCCACAGGCAAATATCGATTCCCTGTGAGACCGAATTCATTCGCAAAGCGGTTTATCGGCCTTCCAGGCACAAAACTAATCCCCAATCCTCGCTGTCTCTGAATTAAGCCATTCAGAGCATTCAGCGCGGCATGAGCAAAACTCCCAGCGACTTCGCTCGACGATGGTTCTCTGCTCGCGGCTGGACACCTTTTGCGTTTCAAAAAGAAGTGTGGGCAGCGGTTAAACGCGGTGAATCGGGTTTGCTGCATGCTAGTACCGGCGCGGGTAAAACCTATGCGGTGTGGTTTGCTGCGCTGAACCGCTTCGCAAACGCCGCGATGCCACTCACTGCCGATAAGCCGAGCAAGCGCAAACCGCCTGCGGCGCCCTTGAGTGTGCTGTGGATCACACCGATGCGCGCCCTCGCCGCCGACACTGCCCGCGCCCTGCAAGCGCCGCTGCTGGATTTGAACATTCCCTGGAGTGTCGGCCTGCGCACCGGTGACACCAGCGGCAGTGAACGCGCCAAGCAAGCGCGTCGACTGCCCAGTGCACTGATCACGACGCCAGAAAGCTTGACCCTGCTGCTGACCCGCGAAGACGCCCGCGCTACGCTGTCCACATTGCGCATGGTGGTAGTAGATGAATGGCACGAACTGATTGGCAACAAGCGCGGCGTGCAAGTGCAACTGGCGCTGGCGCGACTCCGGCGCTGGAATCCACAACTGATCGTGTGGGGTGTTTCGGCAACACTAGGTAATCAAGTTCATGCACAGCAGGCGTTGCTAGGCGAGACCGGAATCAGCGTGCAAGGCAACGTCGCCAAAGACTTGCGCGTTGACACGTTACTGCCGCTGTCCATTGAACGCTTTCCCTGGGCGGGACACATGGGATTAAGCATGCTGCCGCAGGTGGTTGCCGAAGTAGACAGCAGCGCAACTTGTCTGTTGTTTACCAACACCCGTGCGCAATCAGAGATCTGGTATCAGGCGCTGCTTGAGGCTCGCCCTGATTGGGCGGGGCTGATCGCGTTGCATCATGGATCTCTGGCTCGGGAAGTGCGCGACTGGGTTGAGATGAGCCTCAAGGAAGGCCACCTCAAAGCCGTGGTGTGCACCTCCAGTCTGGATCTGGGGGTGGACTTTCTGCCGGTGGAACGGGTTCTGCAGATCGGCTCGGCCAAAGGTGTTGCGCGCTTAATGCAGCGTGCCGGACGTTCGGGCCATGCGCCTGGGCGCCCGTCGCGTGTAACCTTGGTGCCGACCCACAGCTTGGAATTGGTGGAGGCCGCTGCGGCTCGCAGTGCCGTAGCCGCGAGGCGAATCGAACCTCGGGAATCACCCCACAAGCCACTGGACGTTCTGGTTCAACATTTGGTGAGCATGGCCCTCGGAGGTGGTTTTCGCCCTGATGAGTTGCTGATTGAAGTGCGCAGTGCCTGGGCTTACCGCGAACTTACCGAGGACCAATGGCAATGGGCGCTGGCTTTCGTTCGGCATGGCGGCCACTCCCTGACCGCCTACCCCGATTACCGCCGCGCTGAACCGGACGAGCATGGCGTTTGGCGCGTACCTGACGCACGCCTGGCCCGGCGCCATCGCATGAGCATCGGTACCATCGTCAGCGATGCCAGTATTAATGTGAAGTATTGGAGCAAAGGTGGCGGTGGCCGCGCCTTGGGCACCGTCGAGGAAGGCTTTATTGCACGCTTGAAATCGGGGGACGGCTTTTTGTTCGGTGGTCGACTGCTGGAGCTCGTGCGGGTAGAAAATATGACCGCCTATGTACGCCGTGCCACCAGTAAAAAAGCCGCCGTACCGCGCTGGAACGGGGGTCGAATGCCCTTGTCCAGCGAGTTGGCAGATGCGGTGGTCACTCAATTCGACGAAGCGTCCAAAGGCGAGTTCGGCAGCCCGGAAATGCAAGCCGTGCGCCCGCTATTGCAAGTGCAGCAAAAGTGGTCCGGCCTACCCCGACAAAACACGTTGTTGGCGGAGATACTTAAGTCCCGGGAGGGGTGGCATCTTTTTCTCTACCCTTTCGCCGGACGCCACGTGCATCTGGGATTGGCGAGTTTGCTGGCTTGGCGCTTGAGCCGCCATCGACCGCTGACGTTTTCAATTGCCGTCAATGATTATGGTTTCGAACTGCTCAGTGCAACACAAGTGAACTGGGCTGAAGAGCTGAAGGCCGATTTGTTCAGTCAAGACCACCTGCTGGAAGACATACTTGCCAGCTTGAATGCCGGAGAACTGGCCCTTCGGCGTTTCCGGGAAATCGCCCGGATAGCTGGACTAGTGTTCTCCGGCTATCCCGGTGCACCTAAAAGCGCGCGCCAATTACAAGCATCCAGCGGGTTGTTTTTTGAGGTCTTCAAGCAATACGACTCGAGTAATTTGTTGCTGACCCAAGCCCAAGAGGAAGTCTTGCGCCAGGAACTGGATGTCGACCGGCTTGAACGCTCATTGGAGCAAATCAATCACCGCACACTGGACGTGCATCAGATCAAACGCCCGACCCCGCTGGCTTTTCCGCTATTGGTAGAGCGTTTTCGTGAAAGTCTCACCTCGGAAAAACTCGCTGACCGTATCGCCCGAATGGTGCGCGATCTGGAAAAAGCCGCTGGGGCTGAGTTAAATCCATGACCCCCCATTACTCTATAGAACTGGCAGGTGCGCAGCTGTGGCTGCTGGCGGAAAAGGCTATCTATTACCCGGCCTTGCGGGTGTTGATGATTGCCGATGCGCATTTCGGCAAAGCCGCGGCGTATCGAAAACTTGGGCAGCCGGTGCCCCATGGCACGACACACAGCAACCTGCAACGCCTTGATGTACTTCTAAAATGTTACCCGTGTGAATGCCTGATTTTCTTGGGTGACTTCTTCCATGCACCAGGTTCACGAGCGGTAACCACGCTGGCAGCGTTACGAGAATGGCGGCAGCGCCATGAGAATTTGCGCGTTATTCTCATTCGCGGAAACCACGATTTGCGTGCTGGAGACCCACCTATCGATTGGCAATTTGAAGTGGTGTCGGAACCCTTGTTGCTCGGTCCGTTCGCGTTACAACATGAGCCTCATGAGCACGAAACTCACACTGTGCTCGCTGGCCACGTCCACCCGGTTTATCGACTAAATGGCATTGGTCGACAGAGCCTGCGTTTGCCGTGTTTTTACTTGAAGGAACGACTCGCGCTATTGCCTGCCTTCGGGGCCTTTACAGGCGGCATGGAAATATATCCCGAAGTGGGAAGCCGTATTTTTATCGTCGGCGACGGGACCGTGTGGCGCGCGCAATAAGCTGCCCGCAGATCAAGCGACTGGCGCAGGTGGCGGCTGATCCGGGAGTGTTGGCTCGCCGGGTTCTGTAGGCTGAGGTGTGTCTGGGCCAGGCTGACCAGGAATTCCGCCAACCATGTTGAGCTGTGGAGATGCGAGAAGCGACCAGGCAAGAAGCCCTACATGATTGTCATGTGAGTCCGTCGGAGGAACAATGGGCTTCAAATACGTTTTCATAGGCACTCCTGAAAGTAGTATGGCTCGTTGGCGTCGGGTCCAAACAGTTCAGTCAATAGAGTGCCGATCGGGAGACTAATTCCCTCGCTGCCGGATCAGTGGTGATCAGGTACGTGGCAAGGTCACGCCGCGCTGGCCCTGATATTTGCCGCCGCGGTCTTTGTAGGAGATTTCGCACTCTTCGTCGGATTCCAAAAAAAGCATCTGTGCCACTCCCTCGTTTGCGTAGATTTTCGCTGGCAGGGTCGTGGTATTCGAAAATTCCAGAGTCACGTGACCTTCCCACTCAGGCTCAAGTGGCGTCACATTGACAATGATTCCGCAGCGGGCATAAGTACTTTTTCCCAGACAAATGGTCAGTACATTGCGAGGAATGCGAAAGTATTCGACGGTGCGCGCAAGTGCAAAAGAGTTTGGCGGGATGATGCAGACATCGCTGGTCACGTCGACAAAGCTCTTTTCATCGAAATTCTTGGGGTCTACAGTCGCCGAGTTAATGTTGGTGAATACCTTAAACTCAGCAGCGCAGCGCACGTCGTAACCGTAGCTCGATACACCGTAGGAGATCAGTCGGTTGGCGCCTTCGCCCCGTACTTGACGCTCTACGAACGGCTCGATCATGCCGTGCTCTTGCGCCATGCGGCGAATCCATTTATCCGATTTGATACTCATGGCGGTGTCCTGAATAGCGAGCTAGAAAAATCTGTCCGGCATCTTACCGGGCTGGACCGTTGGGTTCAAAGACTCTGGCGGTTGAACCGCCTGTCTCCCATAGCTCATTAGTCACGAAAGTAAATAATCGTGATCAGACCATTGGCACGTTCCGAAAAACACGTTAAGGTGGCGCCACTGTGTTGCTTGTGTCACTGAGAATCTCTACACGATGTTGAATTTCGATCCAACCATCTCCAAGAATTTTTCCTGCTCTTTGCACTCAGTCTCGGCCAGGGCTTTTCCTGAGTCGCAGTCAACTTTGTCCAAGGAGATACACCATGTCTAATCGCCAAACTGGTACCGTTAAGTGGTTCAACGATGAAAAAGGCTTCGGCTTCATCACTCCACAGTCCGGTGACGACCTGTTCGTTCACTTCAAAGCAATCCAATCTGACGGCTTCAAAAGCCTGAAAGAAGGTCAGCAGGTCTCTTTCATCGCTACCCGCGGTCAGAAAGGCATGCAAGCTGAAGAAGTTCAAGTTATCTAACTTGTACTTATTCGCTTAAAAAGAACCTCGCCCTTAAAAGCGAGGTTTTTTTACGCCTGAAATTTACTCGGGTGTAAAGACCGGTAGGAGCTGCCGAAGGCTGCGATCATCATCAAGACGCGCAGCCTTCGGCAGCTTCTACCGGTTTTTCCATTGTTCGAAGTCAATCTTCGCTCACGGTAATGCTCGGCATTGCTTGTGACCGAGCCTCTTGCAAGACGATCCGCGCACCTACGTGCCGCGCAAGCTCCTGGTAAACCATCGCGATCTGACTTTCAGGCTCGGCGATGACCGTGGGCTTGCCGCCGTCCGCCTGCTCGCGAATCAACATGGACAACGGCAACGACGCCAATAACTCGACATCGTATTGCGCGGCCAGCTTTTCGCCGCCGCCCTCACCGAACAAGTGCTCTGCGTGGCCGCAGCTAGAGCAAATGTGAATTGCCATGTTTTCAACCACGCCCAACACCGGAATGTTGACCTTGCGGAACATCTCCACGCCTTTCTTCGCATCTAGCAATGCTAGATCCTGCGGTGTAGTGACAATCACGGCACCTGCTACCGGAACTTTTTGCGCCAGCGTCAGCTGAATATCACCGGTGCCTGGCGGCATATCGATGACCAAGTAATCCAGATCATCCCATGCAGTCTGAGTAATCAACTGCAACAAAGCACCGGAAACCATCGGGCCACGCCAGACCATCGGCGTGTTGTCGTCCGTCAGAAACGCCATGGACATCACCTGTATCCCGTGGGATTCGATGGGCACAAACCACTTCTGATCCTTGATCTTGGGCCGCGTACCTTCAGCAATGCCGAACATCACACCCTGACTCGGGCCATAGATATCAGCGTCAAGCATACCGACGCGAGCGCCTTCCCGAGACAACGCCAGCGCCAGATTGGCAGCTGTAGTGGATTTGCCCACACCACCCTTACCCGATGCCACGGCCACAATGTTTTTCACATTGGCCAGGGCCGGTATTTGTTCTTGGGCCTTGTGTGCTGAAATCACACAGCGGACATCGACCTTGGCTGACGACACGCCGTCGAGACCCTCAAGCGCAATTTGCAGCATTTGCGCCCAACCCTTCTGGAATAAAGCGGCGGCGTAACCTAACTCAAGTTTTACACTGACGCGATCACCCTGAATGTCGATAGCGCTGACACAACCTGCGCTGACAGGATCCTGATTCAAATATGGGTCGGTATATTGGCGAAGAACGGCTTCCACCGTTGCGCGATTAACAGCGCTCATGGCTACTCCCGATAGTAATGACTGAGTAAAACAGGCGGCTATCCTACGCTTTATGCTGCACCTCGGCATGCTTTCGCCGCATGCTGAGCCGCCCGGTAAAGACGAGCAATTTGTGTCCGCTGGGTGAAAAATATCGCCCAGCCCTTTATAGTGGCCGACCTCCGTTCCACTTCAAGTAGCCGAGCCCCATGTCCGAGCCACGCAAGATACTCGTCACCAGCGCCCTGCCCTATGCTAATGGCTCAATCCACCTTGGCCATATGCTTGAGTACATCCAGACCGATATGTGGGTGCGTTTTCAGAAGCACCGCGGCAATCAGTGCATATACGTCTGCGCGGACGATGCTCACGGCTCGGCTATCATGCTGCGTGCTGAAAAAGAAGGTATCACCCCAGAGCAACTGATCGCCAACGTAAAGGCTGAACACAGCGCCGACTTTGCCGACTTCCTGGTGGACTTCGATAATTTCCACTCGACGCACTCGGATGAAAACCGCGAGCTGTCGAGCATGATCTATACCCGACTACGTGATGCTGGGCACATCGCCACGCGCTCGATCACCCAGTATTTCGACCCTGAAAAGCTGATGTTCCTGGCAGACCGGTTCATTAAAGGCACCTGCCCGAAGTGCGGCACCGAAGATCAATACGGTGACAACTGCGAAAAATGCGGTGCGACCTATGCGCCAACGGACCTGAAAAATCCAAAATCGGCGATTTCAGGTGCTACGCCGGTCTTGAAAGAGTCGCAGCATTTTTTCTTCAAACTGCCCGACTTCGACGCCATGCTGAAAAGCTGGACCCGCAGTGGCACACTACAAGAGGCGGTTGCGAACAAAATTTCCGAATGGCTGGATGCAGGCCTGCAACAGTGGGACATTTCCCGCGACGCACCCTATTTCGGCTTCGAGATTCCAGGTGAGCCGGGCAAATATTTCTATGTTTGGCTGGATGCGCCGATTGGTTATATGGCCAGCTTCAAGAATCTTTGCGCACGCCGTCCTGATCTGGACTTCGACGCCTATTGGGCCAAGGACTCCACGACTGAGCTGTACCATTTCATCGGTAAGGACATCGTCAACTTCCACGCCCTGTTCTGGCCGGCCATGCTCGAAGGCGCGGGGTTGCGTAAGCCAACAGCGATCAACGTTCACGGGTACCTAACCGTCAACGGTCAGAAAATGTCGAAATCGCGCGGAACATTTATTAAAGCGCGAACGTATCTGGATAACCTGACGCCGGAATACCTGCGTTACTACTATGCGGCCAAGCTCAGCCGTGGCGTTGATGACCTGGATCTAAACCTTGAGGACTTCGTACAGAAGGTCAACTCGGACCTGATCGGTAAAGTGGTCAATATCGCCAGTCGCTGTGCCGGTTTCATCCACAAAGGCAACGCTGGAGTGATGGTCGCAGGAAATGCCGCGCCAGAACTGACCGACGCGTTCCTCGCGGCCGCGCCGGGGATTGCCGAAGCGTATGAAGCGCGGGACTTTGCCCGAGCCATGCGCGAAATCATGGGGCTGGCTGATCGCGCCAATGCCTATATCGCCGACAAAGCGCCGTGGTCACTGGCCAAGCAAGAAGGCAAACAAGATGAAGTCCAGGCCGTTTGCGCCTTGGGCATCAATCTGTTCCGCCAACTGGTGATTTTCCTCAAGCCGGTGCTACCGCTGCTGGCTGCCGATGCAGAGAAATTCCTCAACGTCGCGCCGCTGACCTGGGACGATCACCTGACGCTGCTGAGTAATCATCAGCTCAACCCGTTCCTGCCGCTGATGACCCGCATCGATCCGGTAAAAGTACAAGCCATGAGCGACGCCTCGAAAGAAGACCTGACTGCCACCGAAATCCTGATTGTTCCGCAAGGCAACGGGGAGTTGATAAAAGACCCGCTGGCTGCCGAAATCGATTTTGATGCATTCGCTGCTGTAGACCTTCGAGTAGCCCTGATTCTCAAGGCTGAACACGTTGAAGGCGCTGACAAACTGCTGCGTTTGACCTTGGACATTGGTGACGAACAGCGCAATGTCTTCTCCGGAATCAAGAGCGCCTACCCGAATCCAGCGGAATTGGAAGGGCGCCTCACGATGATGATTGCCAACCTCAAACCACGGAAAATGCGCTTTGGTATATCCGAAGGCATGGTAATGGCAGCTGGTCCCGGCGGCGAAGAGATCTACCTGCTCAGCCCGGACAGCGGAGCCAAGCCGGGTCAGCGAATCAAGTAACCCTGACGCAAAGCCCACGAACATAGCTGTTCGTGGGCTTTTTCGCGCAAGAATTATCCATGCTAGTTTGCTGGCGACTATCTTCTTTAAAGACCCTCTGGCCTGTTCGTTGACCCCGGCACACCCATGACCGATTTCATTCTCACGCTCATCAGCGCCGCCCTGATCAATAACGTCGTATTGCAGTGGCCGCTGGGCGTCAATCCAGTACTCAATGCCAGCCGCAAACCCCGAGTTACCAGGTTGCAACTTCATGCGCTGGGAATGGCGACAGTGTGGGTGATGTTTTGCAGTACGCTTCTCAGTTACCTGCTGTACCACGCTGTACTGGTGCCGCTGGAGCTGACTTATTTGCGGTTGTTCGTGTTCTTGCCGATCAGTGTAATGGTCATCAAGCCCTGCGTATCCGTGCTGTCGCGATTACTGCCCAAGGTGTCGTTCGACGGACTGTTGCCGCTACTGCTAAGCAACTCCGGCATTCTTGGGTTAGCGCTGTTAGCCACGCTGCCTGACAGGGGTATTTTCTTCGCGCTGGCATTGAGTCTCGGCTCCGGGCTGGGATTTTGGTTGGTTTTGAGCCTGTTTCATGATCTTCAACAGCGGATTCAAACCCAAGACGTGCCGCTGCCTTTTCGTGGTTTACCGATACAGCTAATCAGCGCGGGCTTGATGGGCGTGGCCTTTATTGGATTCAGTGGGCTGACCAACCTATGAACCTAATCCCAACCATTGACGCGCTGCTTCCACAGACGCAATGCGGCAAGTGCGGCCACCCAGGTTGCAAACCCTACGCCGAAGGCATCGCACGCGGCGAAGCGATTAACAAATGCCCTCCCGGGGGCGACGAAACCGTCGCCGAGCTCGCCCGACTGCTAAAGGTTCCGGCCTTGCAACTGGACCTTGAACGTGGCCCAGCGCCGCCACAGATCGCATTCATTCGCGAAGCGGAATGCATCGGCTGTACCAAATGTATTCAGGCCTGCCCGGTGGACGCCATCCTCGGCGCGGCAAAGCTGATGCACACCGTAATTATTGATGAATGCACCGGTTGCGACTTGTGCGTGGCGCCATGTCCGGTGGACTGCATCGAGATGCATCCCCTGCCGCTGTCCGGCGTCGTCGCTATCGTGGGCGGTCTGGCGGTTAGCAATGAACAACAGCACGCTCGACTTGCGAAGCGCAATCGCGCCCGCCACCGCTTTGAAGCACGTAATGATCGACTACACCGCGAAGAGGAGCATCGGCAAGCAGAACGCATGGCCCGCCTGCAGCGCGCCGTTCAGGTCAGTGCAGCCCCAGAAACAGCACTGAACCCAGTGCTGTGCGCCATTGAACGTATTCGCGCACAGAAAGCGGCGGTCGCTGATCAAGCACTGAAAAAAGCCAAGATCATGATGGCGATGAGCCGCGCGCAATTGAATAAATCATTGAAAGCCTTTGGCCATCCGCCCACCCGTGAACAACAAGAGCAACTCGTGGTGTTGCAGCGCGAATTCGAAGCCGCCGAGCAGGCCTTGAACCTTCTGGAAACATCGGCGCAGGCACACCCCCAGGTTAGCGCGCATGCCAACGCCTGAGACTTTGCCCCACACCGTCGAGAAGGTCGGCACGAACCTGCAAAAAACCATGACACTGGTATTGCTTGCGACATTACCCGGAGCGCTGGCGCTAGTCTGGTTTTACGGCTGGGGGATAGTTATTAACTGGCTGCTGGCAATAAGCACAGCGCTGGTCGTAGAAGCAGCGGTACTTAAGCTTCGTCAACTGCCGCTCACGCCGAGCCTGAGCGATGGCAGCGCGCTGGTAAGCGCAACCCTCCTGGTGCTTGCTCTGCCGCCTTATTTACCTTGGTGGTTGACGCTACTGGCCACTAGTTTTGCCCTGCTGTGCGGAAAGCATCTGTTTGGTGGAATAGGGAAAAATCCGTTTAACCCGGCCATGCTCGGTTACGCGATGGCGCTGGTATCTTTTCCCCAACACATGAGCCACTGGCCCTCCTCCCACGGACTAAACTTACTGGGCGGCCTGCAACAGACGTTCGGTTTGAACCTGGGCTCGACACCGCCACCCGACGCATGGGCCCAAGCCACAGCACTTGATGCGTTGCGGATCAACAAAAGCCTTACTGTCGACGAGCTGTTCGCCGGCAACCCGTCGTTCGGCCGATTCGGGGGGCGGGGTGCCGAATGGTTTAATCTGGCGTTTCTCGCAGGCGGCGCCTTCCTGCTATGGCAACGCGTATTTACATGGCATGCGCCTGTAGGAATGCTGGGCAGCTTGTTTGTTATCAGCCTGCTGTGTTGGAACGGTTCAGGCTCCGATTCTCATGGGTCGCCACTGTTCCACCTGCTGACCGGCGCTAGCATGCTCGGGGCATTTTTTATCGTCACAGAACCCGTGTCCGGACCCAAAAGCCCGCAGGCAAGGCTGTTGTTTGGCAGCGGAGTAGGTTTGATTACGTACGTGATCCGCACATGGGGTGGCTATCCCGACGGGGTCGCGTTCGCAGTGCTGCTCATGAATCTGGCCGTTCCCGCGTTGGAGCGTCTGGAACGAATAAAACCCGGTGGCGAGACCGAAAAAACCGGAGCCGTCCCATGACCATAAGAGCAAGATTGCTGAGTGCGTCAGTTATCGTCTTACTCGCATGCCTTGGTGTGGGGTTGACGATTGCGCTGCAGCACGGAGCTGCGTTGCAAATCAGCGCAGCGCAAGAGGCGGCTCAATCTCAAGCATTTTTATCGGTCATGCCTCCATTCAGTTACGACAATCAACCTATGCAGCACCCACTGTCGTTGCCTGAGCGCACCGCAGACACCCAGGCGGTGATTGCCGGTTATCTTGCAACACGAGGGGGCAAGCCCAGTGCGGTGCTGTTTCGTAGCCAGGCTCAAGGTTATTCGGGCCCCATCGAGTTGCTGATCGCGGTGTCGATAGAGGGTCAACTGCTCGGTGTCAAAGCCCTCAAACACAACGAAACGCCCGGCATTGGTGCTCGCCTTATGACTGAGCCGGCTTGGCTGAAGCGATTTATCGGCCGGTCGCTCGGCGATCCACCCGAATCCGCATGGTCGGTAAAGAAAGACAACGGCGAGTTTGATCAAATCGCTGGCGCGACCATCACCTCAAGGGCAACCGTTGGCGCAATACGCACCACATTACGTTTCTTCGACGCTTACCGGGCGCAACTGATGGCGCTCCCCTCAGGTAGGCACCCATGAATAACCCTACGCAACACTTCGACCGCCCTCGCTGTAACGCCCTGCTCGGCCCTCTAAGTCTGACGCCTATTTTGGGCGTTACGGACTCGCTTACCCGCGCAGTTGGGCTATTAACGGTGCTGTGGGTCGTTGCTGGTGCGCACGCCGTGCTGATGCAACCAATACGCCGCCTATTGACGCCAGCCGCCGAACTCCTCGCCAGCGCGTTGCTGGCTGCTTTGCTAGTCAGCTGCATTGAGTTGGCGATACAAGCGCGCGCATTGGCGCTTTATCAGGGATTGGGGATATATCTGCCACTGGTAAGTATTTATTGCGTACTGAGCAACCACTCACACAAGGCAATGGACTTGCGACGTAGCTGCACACTCGTTGCTCGATTCTGTGCACTGATGCTGACTCTTGCACTGCTGCGTGAACTACTGGGCAATGGCACGCTGTTCAGCCAGGCTCAATGGTTATTTGGCAACCGCGCGGCGCACTGGGAAATCCGAGTGGCGCCAGGGGGAGCGCATCTTGCTCTGTTAACCCCCGGTGGATTTATTCTGCTCGGGTTGCTTCTTGCCGCGAACAACTATCGGACTGATCGACGGGCTGGTCGCCGACCGACCCATAACGAGAACACCCATCAACACTCCACAGTCAAGGAAATGCTGCATCCATGAACGCCGCAAAACGCCTGGAAATTTTCCGTCGCCTGCGTGAGGACACTCCGGAACCCAAAACCGAGCTAGCGTATAACTCGGCATTTGAACTACTGATTTCCGTGATTCTCTCGGCCCAAGCGACAGATGTCAGCGTCAACAAGGCAACAGCACGCCTTTATCAAGTGGCCAACACCCCACAAGCTATTTACGACCTAGGGGTAGCCGGGCTTTGCGAATACATAAAAACCATTGGTCTCTACAACGCTAAGGCGAAAAACGTCGTCGAGACGTGTCGCCTCCTAATGGAACGGCATGGCAGCCAAGTACCGCAAACGCGCGAAGCCCTAGAGGCGTTGCCGGGCGTAGGCCGTAAAACAGCGAACGTTGTGCTCAATACTGCATTTCGCCAGCTGACCATGGCTGTGGACACGCATATTTATCGGGTAAGCAATCGTACGGGCATAGCCCCAGGCAAAAATGTGGTCGAAGTAGAGAGGCAGCTAATGAAATTTGTGCCTAAAGATTTCCTGCTCGACGCCCACCACTGGCTGATCCTCCACGGACGCTATGTGTGCCAGGCTCGCAAGCCCCGCTGTGGCAGTTGCAGGATCGAAGACTTGTGCGATTTTAAAGAAAAAACGTCTGACGATTGAGTAATAGTGAAGTTCAGGGGTAATCGATTGAAAAAAACCTTTTTACCCAGCCGACAATTATCGCTATAAGGTCCGCCAATGACAGCCTAAGCCTGGAGTCACTTTATGAGCACTGGCAAAGAGCAGCTGGACGAGGATGACGATTTCGTCGCAGTTGAAGCGGACGATGACACACCTCCACCTGTGGAAAGCGCAAAAACCAATTTGAGCAAACGTCGCACGATCGACAATATGCTGGAGGAACGACGCTTGCGGCGGCGATTGGCCGATTACGACTTCGATCTGTAAGGCAAAGGGCTACCCGCTGGCTGCGACCTCACGACGAACGCCACGTAAGCCTCTCATCCTCGAGAAGCTTTACATGGCGGGGGACCAGAATTTGCTATTCATCATTTGCCCCCATTCGAAATGGGTCAGACCAAGCCGTTGCGCTGAGCAAGCTCAATCAAGTCAACCAATGAGTGAGCGTTGAGTTTTAGTAACAGACGCGTTTTGTACGTACTGACTGTTTTATTACTTAGAAACATCCCATCAGCGATTTCCTTGTTGGTCTTCCCACACGCCAACTGCTGAAGAACCATCATCTCCCGGCCAGAAAGCCGATCAACCATATCTGCCTCACTGGCATTCCCCATGCTGGAGCGCACGGTATGCAATGCCTGGTTAGGGAAATAACTGTATCCCGATAGTACTGCCTTTATCGCACTCAGCAATTCAGTTAAATCCTGCTGCTTGCAGACATATCCCGCTGCCCCCGCTTGCATACATCGCATGGAAAAATGACCTGGGGCCTGAGAGGTCAGTATTAAAACTCTGAAGGGGAGCGTCATTGCTGATAGTCGGGCTATAACCTCCAAACCGTCCAGTTTTGGTATTCCAATGTCAAGAATGACGATATCGGGTAAATGTTCGCGAGCAAGTTGCAAGGCGTCCACGCCATTATCCGTTTCCGCGACGACTTCATAGCCGTGACGCTCCATTAGCATGCGTACAGCAAGTCTAATGACGGGGTGATCATCCACGATCAGCACTTTATTCATGAGCAAGTCCAATTTTCGCTGTTCGATTTTTCAGAGCCCGCACAATAGCCTAGTCGTTTAGTGCTTTGCATAGCGCACCCCTCCGAGGACCAACAGACAGAGACCTTTCCTACAAAGACGACAGACATACCCTACAAAAACCCCTATATGCATGACGTTTTTTTGATTTTCTGACGGCTGATTTACTCCAACGCCACTTACTCCAACAACGTAAGAAATGATTGCAGCCCGTTTTGATGACCCATTGCCTCCTGATTCAACCAATAGAATTTTTATCGTTCCGTCAAGCATATCCGCAACTCCCTTTAGACTATTCCGCACTAGCCGCGATTCCTCTTGAGAACATAGGCACGGCAAGCGCATGGCCATTGGCCGATTTTTTTAGTACTCCAGCCTCAATTTTATCGTATCCGAATCAAAACTGACCGACGCTACATCGGCACGATTAGACACTCAGGGTCTGATCGCTCTCTTGCACGAAGAATAAGTCGGATCGTCCGACATACCACAGAATAACGTTCAGAGAATTATTACTAATTCCATCCGAGCCTCTGCGCATCCAGAGCGCAAACTATACATTTAAACGTGGCTATATTAATCTTTTCGGTAACTACAAGAGAATCCCTACCTATCAATACGACTTTTCCTACATCGTAAACAACGCATTCCGGTTAAAGAGCCGATAAAAACGGACCATCCACCCGCTGAAAAATTGCTAAAAAGATCAATCAAGCATCTATAGAAAGTACACGCCGAATACTAAAAAATCAAAAACTCTGCCCGCTTGCTCGCGTCAATCTATTTATTGGCGAATAGTAATGATGCTGAATAGGGCTGCTGCAGGCTCGTCCGGCGATGAGTTAATGCTATTCGCTACATTCTAGCTAGCCTAAACTGAACAAAAAGGAAATGGACTACGACACATGAAGAAGACTTACTAGCTTCATGTAAGAAACTCAAGACAACCGCACTACAATTTACTTAATCCATCTTTTTTACTTGCAAATCCTATTACCACTCGTTACTTTTTATCGACAGCCTCTTCAACAACTTAATTTCAAGTGCTGATCAGAACCTCTGATACGTTATTGACTTGCCGCTTGCTGACAGAAAATCGCCTTCTGCTCGGGTTTAATTGAGCCAATAGACCTCGCCCAGTTAATTTGACCAGTCGAGAGATTCACTATTATCGCCTCTGAGCGGGTCGATGCTGCGTGCACTTTATCCAGTGAATTCGCTCATCCCTAAACTTAAACAGGTACATGTTCATGACTAATAAAAAAGACTCACGTTCCTCGATGCCGTCAAAATCCAAGCCTACACTTGATTTGGACACGGCGGTGGAACAGTACATTCATCAAGGAGGTATTATCCATGTAGTGCCACTGGGAGAAACTGCTGAATTTTCAGCAGAACCATTGGCGCAAAAAAACACACACATCGAGTCAGAAGAAGAGATATATAAAAAAGTCGAATTATTAAAAAACCTGGCAGCCAAGGGTGCAGGAGTTAGCTCATTGCAATACTCACTGCGGATGACTAGAAGAGACGTCCGTAGAATGGCAGGGGAACAAGGGATTAAAATCTCTCATAGTCGGCCTATTCGCGGCACCAGGAGTGAAGAACTCCAAGATCCAGAGGCGGTGGACGACAGGGTGGCCGGCCACGCGATGCATTACTCTAGCCTAGGGTACAACGCAATGGAGATTGCACAAAAACTGAATTTGAGCGTCCGCCAAGTCTGGAAAATCGGTCGAGACTATCGTTTTGAATTCAAGCAAATCAAAGAACAGGCAGCGCCCGACGAGCTATTGGACAAGTGATGAACGGTGTAATAAAGCGCACCTTTAACTCACTGTTTATCGCGTCTTTACATTTACGCTTACGGAGTCTAGCCCCTCACCTATTCGCTAATGAGCATTCAACATGATCAACGCTCAATCATAGGCATGAGCCCTGTCAAGGTTATAGCGTTGTTTACAGCACTGTCAGAGGCGTCAGCAGCCACTGCGCTGCCTTTTTTGGATGAACGCAATTAAAGGATCTACGCTTGGTTCCTGATTGCTTTCCGTCAGTGCTAACTTTTTATTTTTTTGACATTGAATCTTAACGATAGGGTTTTGTATAACCCCTCAGACTTTACTAATGAAAAAAATTTTTAAAATAGTCAACGATGATCTTATCCACTTGATGAACGCGCTGCATACTGACAACACGCGCAGGCTGGATAACGTAAGACCGGTGCAGTTAATTGGAGTAACAGCCACAGAAGCAAGTTCGCGAACAATGTAGATATGCTCGCCTTGGCGAGTCATTTTCCAAGACTCTCAAACATGATCATACCTTTGTGCTTATTTCAATAAGTACAAATGAAGTGCTATTTATTTGAGTCAATACTCGAAACGCCCTCCCCTCACGTGCTTAGAGACGCCTGAGGGGAGGTCGCGTAGGTGTTAAAACAACTTGCGACCTTTGTTGGCCGCGATACGCATACGTAGAGCGTTCAGCTTGATGAACCCAGCTGCGTCCGCCTGGTTATAGGCACCGCCGTCTTCTTCAAACGTTGCAATAGTTGCGTCGAACAACGACTCCTCGGACTTGCGGCCCGTCACGATAACGTTGCCTTTATAGAGCTTCAGACGAACTACACCATTCACATGCGCCTGAGACGCGTCGATCATCTGTTGCAACATCAGACGCTCAGGGCTCCACCAATAGCCGGTGTAGATCAGGCTGGCGTACTTGGGCATCAGTTCGTCCTTGAGGTGAGCCACTTCGCGATCCAAGGTGATTGATTCAATAGCACGGTGAGCGCGCAGCATAATCGTGCCACCTGGAGTCTCGTAGCAACCACGGGACTTCATGCCCACATAGCGATTTTCAACGATGTCCAAACGACCGATACCATTTTCGCCGCCAATGCGGTTCAGAGTCGCCAGAACGGTCGCAGGCGACATTTCCACGTCATCGAGCGCCACGATGTCGCCGTTGCGGTAAGTCAGCTCAAGGTATGTGGCGACGTTCGGCGCGTCCTCAGGAGACTTGGTCCAACGCCACATGTCATCTTCGTGCTCGGTCCAAGTGTCTTCCAACACGCCGCCTTCATAGGAGATGTGCAGCAAGTTAGCATCCATCGAGTAGGGCGACTTCTTCTTTCCATGGCGCTCAATCGGGATGTTGTGTTTCTCCGCGTAATCCATGAGTTTTTCCCGCGACAGCAGGTCCCACTCACGCCAAGGGGCGATGACTTTAACGCCTGGTTTAAGCGCATAAGCACCCAATTCGAAACGAACTTGATCGTTGCCTTTGCCCGTGGCGCCGTGGGAAATCGCATCCGCACCGGTTTCGTTAGCGATTTCAATCAGACGCTTGGCGATCAGCGGTCGCGCAATGGATGTCCCCAGCAGGTATTCGCCTTCGTAGACAGTGTTCGCGCGGAACATTGGAAACACGAAATCGCGCACAAACTCTTCGCGCAGGTCATCGATATAAATTTCTTTGACGCCCATGGCTTGTGCCTTGGCGCGTGCCGGCTCGACTTCTTCACCTTGACCCAAGTCAGCGGTGAATGTCACTACCTCGCAGTTATACGTGTCCTGAAGCCACTTTAGGATTACCGAAGTATCCAGGCCACCGGAATACGCGAGAACTACCTTGTTTACGTCCGCCATGCCATCACTCCACCGGGTTGTACGGAAAGCGAGGGATTCTACCGCTCAAGCCGATGGTTTTACAGGGGCGCGACAGCTTGTGACGACCAAGCGACAGTTAAAGTCGAGCAGGGCATTAATTGAAGCTGATTACGTCGCGGAGCCAGCAGATCCTGCTGCAACCACGGCCGGAGCTTTGTCATCCGGCGGCAGCCGCTCCAACTGAACATTAACTCGTCGATTGCGCGAACGATTGGCTGCGTTAGTGTTAGGTGCCAAGGGATAGCGTTCGCCATGAAATCGCATAGTGATCTGCTTTTCAGGAATGCCTTGGGCTTTAAAAAAGTCCATCACGGCCAGCGCCCTGCGCCGTGACATATCTCGATTGGTCAGTCGATTGCCACTGTTGTCAGAATGGCCGTCGAGCTCAATGTGATTTACCGTCGGATCGGCCTTGAGGAAGTCAGCAATGACTTGCAGCTTAGCTCGCGCCTGGACGTCAAGATCGGCATCACTGCGCGGAAAATTGACTTGCGCTTGCTTGACCTGCTCATAATTCTTCGAAAGCAACTTAGCGGTACAGGCTTGATAATCGCTGAACGCTTTAGCGAACCGGACGGGCAACAAGCGAATTTCCAGTACGTTTCCCTCCTGCCCCTGACGGCGGATTAACGGACTGCGACCTTCCAATAGCCCTGCAATCAGGCCTCCCGCTTGTCCCTGCGAGGAGTTAAATGGAATCGCGCTGTTGTTCATTCTGACCGCGCCGAGGTTGACGTCTCCGCGGCCGGGCTGCCACGGCGCTGCCGCAGCCAATAGGGTTGCCGAACCTGAACCCAGCGACGCGCTATTTGCTTTCAGGCGGAATGTGGCTTGCTCTCCCGCACGACGGACGAATTCGCCCGCACCGAAGTCAGTGATAGGTTGGGTCAGGCGGCACTCAAATTTATCGCCTTCGACTTTCCATTCGATACTTTCCAAGCGAGTCTGGAAAGTGATGGCCACCGCCGGCAAACTGGCAAACACGCTGAGGAAGGCTAAATATCGCTGGCGCACAGGAGGCTCCACTAGAAGAACTGCATACGTCTAGCTATCGGTTAGTTCCCCAATAACTTGATAGCGAGTGCCTGTATGAGTGTTTTCCGGTAGCATTCCCTGCGAGTTTGACCCGCCTGGAATCCCAATGTCTGATCGCCTGATCCTCCTGCGTCCCGACGACTGGCACATTCATCTCCGCGATGGAGCTGTTTTGCCTCACACCGTTGCTGACGTAGCGCGCACTTTTGGCCGCGCCATCATTATGCCCAACCTGGTACCCCCGGTTCGCACTGCTCAGGAAGCTGATGCCTATCGCCAGCGCATCCTTGCCGCGCGACCAGCGGGTAGCCGCTTTGAGCCATTGATGGTGCTTTATCTAACTGACCTGACTCAACCGCAGGAAATACACGCCGCCAAAGCCAGTGGTTTTGTTCACGCTGCAAAGCTGTATCCGGCCGGTGCAACCACTAATTCCGATTCAGGCGTCACCAGCATCGACAAAATTTTCCCAGCGCTGGAAGCCATGGCTGAGGTCGGTCTGCCTCTCTTGGTCCACGGCGAGGTGACGCGCGCTGAAATAGACGTTTTCGACCGAGAAAAAATCTTCATTGATGAACATTTGCGTCGTGTTGTGGAGCGCTTTCCTACATTGAAAGTCGTCTTCGAGCACATCACTACCCGTGAAGCCGTACAGTTCGTTGAAGCAGCTCCGGCCAATGTCGGTGCAACCATTACGGCCCATCACTTGCTTTACAACCGCAATCACATGTTGGTCGGTGGTATTCGCCCTCATCTCTATTGCTTGCCGGTTCTCAAGCGAAATAGCCACCAGGAAGCATTGCTCGACGCCGCTACCCACGGCAGCACGAAGTTTTTTCTGGGTACTGATTCTGCTCCACATGCCCAGCACGCTAAAGAAGCCGCTTGCGGCTGCGCCGGTTGCTACACCGCTTATGCCGCAATTGAGCTTTACGCCGAGGCATTTGAGATGCGCAATGCGCTAGACAAGCTGGAAGGTTTCGCCAGTGTTCACGGTCCGGCGTTTTACGGCTTGGCAAGCAACCGCGACACCATAACCCTGGTCCGTGATGAATGGACCGCACCCACCAGCCTGCCCTTTGGCGAGCTGTCCGTAATTCCGCTGCGCGCCGGTGAAAAGCTGCGCTGGCGCCTGCTGGAGGAAAACGCGTGAGCGAAGATCATTTCGACGACGAACAGGAAGGTCATGGCGGCGGCGGAAGCAATTCCAGGCATCCTATGGCGGCCCGCTTCCGCGGCTATCTGCCGGTCGTTATCGATGTAGAAACCGGTGGATTCAATTCGGCGACCGACGCTCTGCTTGAAATAGCCGCTGTTACCATCGGCATGGATGAGAAAGGATTTGTGTTCCCTGAACACACCTACTTCTTCCGGGTTGAGCCATTCAAAGGCGCAAATGTCGAAGCGGCAGCGCTGGAGTTCACCGGCATCAAGTTGGATCACCCCCTGCGCATGGCCGTTAGCGAAGAAGTCGCCTTGACCGACATTTTCCGGGGCGTGCGTAAAGCGTTAAAGGCGAACGGTTGCAAGCGCGCCATTTTGGTTGGTCACAACGCAAGCTTCGACCTTGGCTTTTTGAACGCGGCCGTCACGCGTATAGACATGAAACGCAACCCATTTCATCCGTTTTCCAGCTTCGACACGGCGACGCTTGCTGGCTTGGCATATGGCCAAACCGTATTAGCAAAAGCGTGCCAGGCCGCCGACATCGACTTTGACGGTCGGGAAGCGCACTCCGCGCGCTACGACACTGAAAAGACGGCTGACCTATTCTGCGGAATCGTCAATCGCTGGAAACAGATGGGTGGCTGGGAAGACTTTAACGACTGATACCGTTCCAGTACTTACTAACCGGCCTCTGTGGCCGGTTTTTTTGTAGTGGCCATTGACGATCCCCCCCTTTCGTCGGTGACTTAAAACAAACAGCTCCTCCAATTTAAAGTGCTTTGACAAGCATTCTCATTACGATTAGTATCTTGCGAATTGAGTCACCACCAACGACGGTTCTCACTTTATGTATGTATGCCTCTGCCAAGGTGTCACTGATGGACAAATCCGAGACGCGATACTGGACGGCTGTTGCAGCTACCGCGATGTTCGTCAAACTTTAGGTGTTGCCAGCAAATGTGGAAAATGCGCATCTTTTGCCAAGGAAGTTGTGCGTGACACGCTGACCGCATTGCAAACGAGCCAAGTAGTCATGGCCTATCCGGCGGAACATTCAGTCCCTTAGAAATTCCAGCATTTTTCAGAACCGGACCTTGTGTCCGGTTTTTTTATGTCTGTAATTCAATTGCTTGCAATCAAGATGCGGAACTCAAACATTCTTATTTGTATTTAAACAACTTATTATTCAACAACTTAGATTTGACACCATTTGCGGTGCAGCCCAAGCTTGCTGCTTATTCAGATCTAGCAATGGCAGGCACCCACATGAAAGGCGACATTACAGTCATCCAGCATCTCAATAAGATCCTCGGAAACGAGCTGGTCGCCATCAATCAGTACTTCCTGCATGCCCGCATGTACCAGGATTGGGGCCTGAAAAAACTTGGCGAGCACGAATATCACGAATCTATCGACGAAATGAAGCACGCAGATAAATTGATCAAACGCATTCTGTTCCTTGAAGGCCTCCCAAACCTGCAAGATTTAGGCAAAATATTGATTGGTGAAAACACCAAAGAAATGATCGAGTGCGATCTCAAAATCGAACAGAAAGCCCTGATTGATCTTAAAACCGCCATTGCACACTTTGAGGTCGTCGGCGATTTCGGCAGCCGAGATTTACTCGAAGACATTCTCGAGTCCGAGGAAGAGCACATCGACTGGCTGGAAACCCAACTGGGCCTGATCGATAAAGTCGGTATTGAAAACTACCTGCAATCGCAGATGGGCGAGTGATAAACCTTCGACTTAATGGGGTCAGTTCACTCTCGATACTGAGAGCAGGGCTTTTCCATTCTTGCTGACTAAGCTTGACGTATCGACTACACCCCTTCGGGCCAATCAAGCAAACCTTCCCGGAACCGGGGAAGGCTATTAACAACCGGTTATCAAGCGTCTGCTTTTTCAGCGGCCGCTTTGACCGTTGCATCCTTGATTTGCGTCTGCAGATCACCGCTGGCAAACAGCTCAGTAATGATGTCGCTGCCGCCGACCAATTCACCACCGACCCACAGCTGTGGAAAGGTTGGCCAGTTGGCATATTTAGGCAGGTTTGCGCGAATTTCCGGGTTTTGCAGGATATCGACGTAAGCGAACTTCTCGCCACACGCCATCAATGCCTGCGAAGCCTTTGCCGAAAAACCACACTGTGGCGCATTCGGAGAGCCTTTCATGTAAAGCAGAACGGTGTTGGCGTTGATCTGCTCTTTAATCGTTTCGATGATATCCATGGAACACCTCGGCTGAACTTTCCGACTCAGATGTCGGCATGGTCGCGCATTGTAGCGGAAACCCGAGCGCTACGCTCGGCCTCTCCCTGTCGACCATCGACTGATAAAGCTCACGCTGCAGCAACCTTAACCGGTACACCATTCAGCACAGCGTTGCCGGACAGCGTGTCCAATTGACGCTCGTCGGTCAAGTCATTGGCGCTTACGCCGGGCTGTTTACCGGCTATCGCCATCTGTACCCCAGGGCGAGCGTGCCCCCAACCGTGGGGCAAGCTGACTACGCCCGGCATCATTTCTGCACTGCCGAGAACTTGCACTTCAACCGCTCCGACCCGCGAGCTGACTCGAACCCACTGCCCATCGCTTAAGCCACGACTGCTCAAATCATCAGGATGCATGAGCAGTTGATGCCGCGGCTTACCTTTCACTAAGCGATGGTAATTGTGCATCCAGGAATTGTTACTGCGCACGTGCCGACGCCCAATCAGCAGTAACTCTGAGGCCTGTGGTGCCTCGGCCGCAGCAAACCTCGCCAGATCGGCAAGAATTACGTCTGGCGCCGCCTGAATACGCTGGTTGGCGGTGTTCAAACGCAACGTCAAATTCGGTTTAAGCGGCCCTAAATCCAACCCGTGGGGGTGACCGCGCAATGTTTCCAAGGAAAGTTTGTGTTCGGAGGCGTCGCCGTACAATCCGCTACGCAAGCCTCTGTCAATCATCTGTGACGGCGATATTGTAGGCTTCAGCTCACGCGCGGCTTTAGCGGCGAACGCCTTGGCCAAACCGACAAAAATCTCCCAGTCATGAAGCGCGCCGTCCGGCTTTGCCAAGATGGCGCGGTTGAAACGGGTGACATTACGCACGGCGAACATATTAAAGGTCGTGTCGTAATGGTCATTTTCCAATGCCGATGTGGACGGCAGTATCAAATCGGCGTAACGCGTGGTTTCGTTGATGTACAAGTCAATGCTAAGCATAAACTCCAAACCATCGAGTGCCTGTTCCAGTTTTCCCCCATTAGGTGTCGACAGCACAGGGTTGCCGGCCACGGTGATCAGTGCGCGGACCTGCCCTTCCCCTTCGCTCAACATTTCTTCGGCCAACGCGGACACCGGTAACTCACCGGCATACTCAGGCAACCCCGACACGCGGCTTTGCCAGCGATTGAAATGACCGCCGGATGTGGACGCAACGAGGTCCACCGCCGGCTCTGTACACAGGGCGCCGCCCACCCGGTCGAGATTGCCCGTCACCAGGTTGATCAGTTGCACCAACCAATGACACAGCGTGCCAAACGTTTGTGTGGAAATCCCCATTCGCCCATAACATACCGCTTTGTCTGCGGCAGCGAAGTCCCGCGCTAATTGGCGAATCTTCTCGGCGGGTACACCGCAGCGCGGGCTCATTGCCTCAGCATTTAAAAGGCTGACAGACTGACGCACGACGTCCAGCCCATCTACCGGTAAGTGGCTGGTGCGGGTCAGGTTTTCTTCAAACAAGGTGTTGAGCATGCCAAACAACAATGCCGCATCGCCTCCAGGACGCACAAACAAGTGTTGATCGGCAATCGCTGCTGTTTCGCTGCGACGAGGGTCGACCACTACCACCTTACCGCCCCGCGCCTGAATTGCTTTCAACCGCTTCTCGACGTCCGGGACGGTCATGATGCTGCCGTTTGAGGCCAATGGATTACCGCCAAGGATCAGCATGAAATTCGTGTGATCAATGTCGGGAATCGGCAGCAAAAGGCCGTGACCGTACATCAAGTGACTGCTCAGGTGATGCGGCAACTGGTCAATGGATGTGGCAGAGAATCGGTTTCGAGTCTTCAACAACCCGAGAAAATAATTGCTGTGGGTCATCAGTCCATAGTTGTGCACGCTGGGGTTGCCCTGATACACCGCCACCGCGTTTTGACCATGACGCTGCTGTATGGAAAACAGACGCTCGGCCACCATTTCGAATGCTGCCTGCCACTCAATGGGCTGCCATTGCGTGCCTACACGAAGCATGGGCTGCCGGAGGCGGTCAGGGTCATTTTGTATGTCTTGCAGGGCCACCGCTTTGGGGCAAATGTGACCACGACTAAAACTGTCCAAGGGGTCACCCTTGATTGACGTAATCCGGGCACCAACGCCTTCATCGGTGGTGGTTTCGATCGTCAAGCCACAAATGGCTTCACACAGATGGCAGGCACGGTGGTGGAGAGTCTTGGTCATCGCCAGCCTCATTTTGTTTTGAACGACCTCGACGATCGCGGAAACAAAACTATGGCGTTTGAAGGAGGACTACGCCAGAGACGTTTGTCGTGTGAATCGGGCGGCATCAGGCGGGCCAATGCTGCCCCTTGGCATTCAGCCAAGCGTCACGACAGTCTTGAACGTATTTTGCAGCTCATGAACGGTTTCGATCTGCTCCTGAGCAATATGGACACCGGTGATTTCGCCGATCAAACGCCAATGCTCATCAAGCTCGGCGCTGATCGTCGCCATGCGATCAATCATGTGTTTGCCGGCTGTTCGGGTGACTTCGTCCTTGCTGCGCAACAACTCAAACGACATCGAAGTCATAGATGCGGTGAGATGGGTCAAAGTGCGGGCTGTGTGCCCAAGTAATTCCGTTAGTTGCTGTTCTTTAGAATCCATTCCCATAGCCCCCTGTGAGCAAGCAACCTTTATAACCCAGCACGGCTGTTTAGGAAACGGTACCTACCGGGGCAACGCTCTAGACTTAGCGGAGTTACGGAATGTCACTATTACAAGATATGCATGAATTGCCAAAGCGCCAACCGGCAGTGTACAAATGCGCGCAACATATTGAAGTTAGCTCGCTATTGGCAATACGCGACATTTGCTTATACCATCGCGCCTTCCCTATTCGTCGCCCCGTGCGGCTTTCGCCGCAGGTCTCGCCCGTTTTCCCGATAAAACCCGGCTTTGAGTATCTGCGGTCTGTTGCAAAAAGGTAGTTAATGATGAGCGCAAGGCACTTTCTCTCGATGATGGATTACACGCAGCAAGAGCTGGTCAGTGTTATTCGTCGCGGCATAGAGCTGAAGGACCTGCGAAATCGCGGCGTACTTTTCGAGCCGTTAAAAAATCGGGTTCTCGGAATGATCTTCGAGAAATCTTCGACTCGGACGCGCGTTTCGTTTGAAGCGGGCATGATCCAACTAGGTGGGCAGGCAATCTTTTTGTCCCCGCGAGACACCCAATTGGGTCGCGGTGAGCCTATCGGCGATGGTGCTCGGGTCATGTCTCGCATGGTAGATGCCGTCATGATTCGCACCTTTGCCCACAGTAACCTGACCGAATTCGCCGCACATTCCATCGTCCCGGTCATCAACGGACTTTCCGATGACCTGCACCCCTGCCAATTGCTGGCGGACATGCAAACCTTCCTGGAGCATCGAGGTTCAATCCAAGGCAAGATCGTTGCGTGGATCGGCGACGGCAATAACATGTGCAATAGCTATATAGAGGCCGCGATCAAGTTTGACTTCCAATTACGTATCGCCTGCCCCGCAGGTTATGAACCTGGCGTTGAGTTTCTGGCGTTGGCCGGGGATCGGGTCAGCGTTATGCGTGATCCTCGGCAAGCCGTGGCAGGTGCGCATCTGGTAAGCACCGACGTTTGGACCTCCATGGGTCAAGAAGAAGAGACTGCCAACCGCCTGGCCCTATTCGCGCCCTATCAAGTCACACGTGGATTACTGGATCTCGCCGCCAAAGACGTGTTGTTTATGCATTGCTTGCCTGCGCATCGAGGGGAAGAGATCAGCCTTGACCTACTCGATGACCCGCGAGCCGTGCCGTGGGACCAGGCTGAAAACCGCCTGCACGCGCAAAAAGCGCTGCTTGAGTTCTTGGTCAAGCCAGCCTATCGCAACGAATGAGTCAGCTCGCACTGTTGAACCTGAATAACATGGCCTGTGGCTATCAGGATCAGTCCGTGGTGAAGGCGCTCAACCTGCACCTAAACGCTGGTGATATCGGATGACTGCTTGGCGCTTACGGTTGCGGAAAGACCACGGCACTGTGACTATTGTCCGGGACAAGAAGTAGGGATTCGAGTAAAGAAACAGACGTTGGTGGTGTTTCCAGGCGAAACACCACCCCCTGTAGCTGTCCTATTTGCTAGACATGGATTACTTGGCACAACGCAGCGCTACTCATGGCAACAACAAGTTGGCTTGTTAAAGACGTCGCGAACATTACCCCAGCAACAGTTTTCCGCTGGCGATCAATCTTGCATGCCCAGCAATCTTCACCCGGTCGCCATCCAGACGGCAAAACAGCTCGCCGCCACGGGCTGAGCATTGGTAGGCGATCAGGCTGAGTTTGCCGAGTCGGTTCGACCAATACGGGATTAACGAGCAGTGCGTTGACCCGGTCACCGGATCTTCGGAAACGCCAATGGCCGGCGCAAAATAGCGAGAAACAAAATCATAGGTTTCGCCCCTCGCGGTAACAATCACTCCCGGCCAAGGCAGACGGACCAGAGCCGCCATGTCCGGCTGACACTCACGAACCGCCTGCTCGGACTCCAGCACAACCATCAATTCGACTGAGCCGTAGACATCCACGATGTCCACTCCCAGCGCCCGCTCAAGCTCGACAGTCACCGCAGCGCTGGTCGGGACCATCGCGGGAAAATCCAATACCAGGCGGTTATTTTCCCGCGTGACGCTCAGCGCCCCAGCCCTGCCGACAAAGTCGATGCGCTCGGCGGGATCGCTGTAAACCTCGAACAGCACATGGGCCGCCGCCAACGTGGCATGGCCGCACAAAGGCACCTCCGTGGATGGCGTAAACCAGCGAATGTGCCAACCCTGACCTTCACGAACCAGAAACGCGGTTTCTGCGAGGTTGTGTTCGGCAGCGATCTTTTGCATCAGCTCATCCGACAGCCAGCTATCTAGCCGATAAACCATCGCAGGGTTACCACTGAACGGGTGCTCGCTAAACGCGTCGACTTGATGAAATTCAAGCTGCATACCGACCCCTTCCATGATGTATTCGAATCGTTGGTTGGCACCAAGCATGCACTTCAACTGAGTGTGCCGCCAGCCCGTCAAATGTGTGGTCGTCTACGATGCGGCGCGTTACGCACGACCAATCTCGGCAAAAACTGCTTGGGTAAATTCGGCTAACACCGCAGATGAAAGTTCCACCTCAAGGCCACGACGACCGGCACTGACAAATACCGTGGTAAATAGCTGCGCAGATAGGTCAATAAACGTACGCAAACGCTTTTTCTGCCCAAGCGGGCTGATGCCGCCTAACAAATAGCCGGTCGAACGTTGAGCTGAAGCCGGATCTGCCATTTCGGTTTTTTTTGCACCGGCAGCGTGGGCCAGTGCTTTGAGGTCTAACGTACCTGCCACCGGCACCACGGCAACCAGTAGCTCGCCCTTTTCAGTGGCGGCTAAAAGCGTCTTGAATACACGAGCAGGCTCCAATCCAAGCTTTTCCGCCGCTTCTAGCCCGTAAGACGCCGCCTTGGGGTCGTGCTCGTAACTATGAACATGGTGATCAGCCCTAACTTTTTTTAATAAATCTAATGCGGGTGTCATGCAGCTCTCCATAGGGGGCAAAGCGCTAAGGTTGTCGTGCACACTTTAAGACATATGCAGCTAAAACACTGCATCAACGGCGAATTTCAGCCTATATCCTTATAACTTCGCAAATAATCTGCCGGGTTAAACGGTGACGACGAGACATTTCCTACTCGATTTACAGCAATGCCGGCAAAACGGCCAAGAAAAAAACAACGAAAGGTTCACTTCCGACCTTTGACAGGGTTCTTTATTGTCTATATTTTTTCGTTAACGAATAAATCAGACTTAGTCTGGTCCAACTTCGTAACTTGAGAGGAGCGGGGTTTCTCCCTTCAGGATAAAAATGAATGTTGCTGATCGTCTGACAACGTTCGAGAAAAACAAAAATAAGGGGATTCCAATGACTACGGCCAATCAGCCACCGCTTCAAGCACCTACGCTAACAGGGCAATGCATCGCGGAATTTATGGGCACTGCGCTCCTGATATTTTTCGGAACAGGCTGTGTTGCGGCGCTCAAAGTCGCGGGAGCAACCTTCGGCCTGTGGGAAATTAGCATCATCTGGGGAGTGGGCGTCAGCTTGGCGATCTATATGACCGCTGGTGTTTCCGGTGCCCATCTCAATCCTGCGGTCAGCATTGCGCTGTGTATCTTTGGGGATTTTCAAAAGCGAAAACTGCCGTTTTACATATTTGCCCAAGTGGCAGGGGCCTTCTGTGCTGCCGCGTTGGTCTATGGGCTATATGTCAGCCTTTTTTTCGATTTCGAACACACCCATCACATGATTCGCGGCAGTCAAGCTAGCCTCGAACTAGCCTCGATTTTCTCAACGTACCCTAACCCTGCCATTTCCACCGGACAGGCGTTTCTGGTCGAGCTCGTTATTACCGCAATCCTGATGTGCGTGATCATGTCGCTGACCGACGACAATAACGGCTTGCCCAAAGGCCCAATGGCGCCCTTGCTAATCGGTCTATTGATTGCGGTGATCGGCAGCTCCATGGGGCCGCTCACCGGATTTGCGATGAACCCGGCGCGGGATTTCGGGCCTAAATTGATGACATTCTTCGCTGGCTGGGGCGAGATGGCATTTACCGGTGGCCGTGAAATTCCATACTTTCTGATTCCTATAGTGGCGCCGATCCTGGGTGCCTGCCTGGGCGCTGCGGGTTATCGCGGCCTGATCGCTCGCTATCTTCCCCACGAGTCGGTCGCTTTGAAACCAAAGGCATCCAAGGCAGTTGTGGACAACGTTCCAGCCAGTTTTTGAAACCTCATTCATTAGTGCAAGGCAATCGACATGACTGACTCAAAGAATAAGAACTACATCATTGCTCTTGATCAAGGTACGACCAGTTCACGGGCGATGATTTTCGACCGCGACGCCAATGTCGTCAGTACCGCGCAAAGCGAGTTCACCCAGCATTACCCGCAACCGGGCTGGGTTGAACACGACCCCATGGAAATTTTCGCCACCCAGACCGCATGCATGACCAAAGCCTTGGCCCAAGCCGATCTGCACCATGATCAGATTGCCGCCATCGGTATTACCAACCAACGTGAAACTACCGTGGTCTGGGAGCGCGACACTGGGCGCCCGGTGTACAACGCTATTGTCTGGCAATGCCGTCGCAGCACTGAGATCTGTCAGCAGCTCAAGCGCGACGGACACGAAGACTACATTCGTGCAACCACTGGTTTGGTCACCGACCCCTACTTCTCCGGCACAAAGCTGAAGTGGATTCTCGATAACGTCGAAGGCAGCCGCGAACGCGCACGCAAAGGCGAGCTCCTGTTCGGCACCATCGATAGCTGGCTGATCTGGAAATTCACGGGTGGCAAGGTCCATGTCACCGATTACACCAACGCCTCACGCACCATGCTCTTCAACATCCATACCCTGGAATGGGACGAAAAGATGTTGCAGGTGTTGGATATTCCTCGCGAGATGCTGCCTGAAGTCCGCTCGTCGTCGGAAGTCTATGGCCACAGCAAAAGTGGCATCCCTATCGCCGGTATCGCCGGTGATCAGCAGGCTGCCTTGTTTGGGCAAATGTGCGTGGAGCCAGGTCAGGCCAAAAACACCTACGGCACCGGCTGTTTTCTACTAATGAATACCGGTAATAAAGCCGTGCAATCGGCGCATGGCATGCTCACCACTATTGCCTGCGGCCCACGCGGCGAAGTTGCCTATGCGCTGGAAGGCGCCGTGTTCAATGGTGGGTCAACCATTCAGTGGCTGCGTGACGAACTGAAATTGATCAATGATGCACTCGACACCGAGTATTTCGCCGGCAAGGTCAAAGACAGTCATGGTGTTTATCTCGTGCCTGCCTTTACCGGGCTGGGCGCGCCGTACTGGGACCCATATGCACGGGGCGCACTATTCGGCCTGACCCGAGGGGTAAAAGTCGATCACATCATTCGCGCTGCCTTGGAATCCATCGCCTACCAGACACGCGACGTACTCGACGCCATGCAGCAAGACTCTGGCGAACGCCTCAAGTCTCTGCGCGTTGACGGCGGCGCAGTCGCCAACAACTTTCTCATGCAGTTTCAGGCAGACATCCTGGGCACCATGGTTGAACGCCCGCAAATGCGCGAAACCACCGCGCTGGGCGCTGCGTACCTGGCGGGCCTGGCGATTGGCTTTTGGGGCAGCCTGGATGAGTTACGCAGCAAGGCCGTCATTGAGCGCGAATTCGAACCTCAACTCCCGGATGCCGATAAAGAAAAACTCTATGCGGGCTGGAAGAAAGCGGTAAGCCGTACCCGCGACTGGGAACCTCACGAAGAAAACACCGACTGATTAAGACCCTTGCGGGGAGCAGGTTGAGTTTCCGGCTGACAGGCAGTAGTTGCCTGCGGCATCATGGGCGCCATTTGTATGGCAGCCAGACAGGAAAATCAAAACAATGAATCTGCCTCCCCGTCAGCGGCAAATCCTCGAATTGGTTCGGGAGCGCGGCTACGTCAGCATCGAAGAAATGGCCCAACTGTTTGTCGTGACCCCGCAAACCATTCGCCGTGACATCAATCAATTGGCGGATATGAACTTGTTGCGCCGCTACCACGGCGGCGCGGCCTATGATTCAAGCATCGAGAATACGGCCTACGCAATGCGCGCAGACCAGATGCGCGACGAGAAACAGCGGATCGCCGAAGCGATTGCCTCACAAATACCAGACCACGCCTCGCTGTTTATCAATATCGGTACCACCACCGAATCCATCGCCAGAGCGCTGTTGAGTCACAACCATCTGAAAATCATCACCAATAACCTACACGTTGCCTCAATCCTCAGTGCCAAGGACGACTTTGAAGTCCTGTTGGCAGGCGGGAACGTACGTCGCGACGGAGGTGTGGTGGGCCAAGCAAGTGTCGATTTCATCAACCAGTTCAAGGTCGACTTCGCCTTGGTAGGCATCAGTGGCATTGATGAAGACGGCAGCCTGCTCGACTTCGACTATCAGGAGGTACGTGTATCCCAAGCGATTATCGCCAACGCTCGGCAAGTAATCTTGGCCGCCGACTCCAGTAAATTCGGACGCAATGCCATGGTCCGCCTGGGGCCGATCAGTCTGATTGACTGCCTAGTGACAGACCACGCGCCAGTCCCGGCGCTGATGCAACTGTTGACCCAGTACAAGATTCGACTTGAGGTGGTTTGAACGCGTAATTTTCGGCGCAAACAAATAGGGTCCAGCGCTCACACAGTCATTTGACGCCCCTCGCCACCGCCGCCTCCTTCAGCGAAGGTGTGTGGGGCGCTCGGAACATCCCCGCCTCATAAATGTTCGATTTTGTTCCTTTCTCGTCCCTTCCAATCGTCACTTTCAGTAAATAACGACTGGCCGACCCATATTTATTACGTTACTATTTTTCGAAATCGAACATAAATGTTCGGATTCGCCGTTTAGCCACGTTTTAAAATCCAGAACAAAGAGGCCGCCAGATGCCCAAGTCTTCATTGCCCGTGCTACCGTTTTCCCAGGTTTATGATATCGCCGTGATTGGTGGTGGGATCAATGGCGTCGGGATTGCAGCAGACGCAGCCGGTCGCGGTCTATCCGTGTTCCTTTGCGAAAAAGACGACTTGGCCAGCCATACGTCTTCGGCCAGCAGCAAGCTGATCCATGGTGGTTTACGCTACCTGGAACATTACGAATTCCGTTTGGTACGCGAATCTCTCGCCGAACGCGAAGTACTTTTGACTAAAGCCCCGCACATCGTCAAAGCAATGCGCTTCGTACTGCCACACCGTCCTCATTTACGCCCGGCATGGATGATTCGTGCCGGTCTGTTTCTGTATGACCATTTGGGCAAGCGGGAAAAATTGCCAGCTTCCCGCAGCCTGCGCTTTGGTGCAGACAGCCCATTAAAAGCCAACATCACGCGGGGCTTTGAATATTCTGATTGCTGGGTCGATGATGCGCGGCTTGTCGTGCTCAACGCCATGGCCGCCCGGGAAAATGGCGCTCATGTTCACACTCAAACCCGGTGCATCAATGCGCGTCGTGACAATGGCGTCTGGCAGTTGAACATGGAACGTGCCGATGGCGGTCTGTTTTCAATCCGGGCGAAAGCGCTGGTTAACGCGGCAGGGCCATGGGTGGCCAAGTTTATTCGAGACGACCTGAAACTGGATTCCCCATATGGCATTCGCCTGATTCAGGGCAGTCATTTGATCGTCCCTCGCCTATACGAAGGTGAAAACGCGTTTATTCTGCAAAACGAAGATCAACGTATCGTCTTCGCGATTCCGTATCTTGAACGGTTCACGATCATTGGCACTACTGACCGTGAATATCAGGGAGACCCAAGTACAGTTTCCATCACCGAAGGCGAAATTGAGTACCTCCTTAACGTGGTCAATGAGCATTTCAAAAAACAATTGAGCCGCAACGATATCCTGCATACGTATTCCGGCGTTCGCCCACTGTGTAACGATGAGTCTGACAATCCGTCCGCAATCACGCGTGATTACACGCTGTCATTGTCGGGCAGTAAAGACGAAGCGCCCATCCTCTCGGTGTTTGGCGGTAAGTTGACGACCTACCGCAAGCTAGCCGAGTCGGCCATGGCGCAACTTGCACCGTTTTTCCCGCAGATGAAGGCCAACTGGACAGCCACTTCCAGCCTCCCAGGCGCAGAAGACTTAAGCTCACCCAAAGCGTTGGCAAGCGAATTAAAAACGCGATGTGACTGGCTACCCACCGACGTTGCAAGGCGCTGGGCTCGAACCTATGGCACCCGCAGCTGGCGTTTGGTCGAAGGTGCACGCAACCTTGCCGATATGGGTGAACACCTTGGTGGCGGGCTTTACACCCGCGAAGTGGACTATCTGTGCAGCGAGGAATGGGCGCTGAGTGCCGAAGACATCCTCTGGCGCCGTAGCAAATTGGGCCTGTTCACGACGCCGGACGAACAGCAGCGCGTGAAGAAATACCTCACTACGGTTGCCAGCCATAAAAGCAATATAGAAGCCGCATAATCTCTGCTGACGGCCTTGCCCTGCAGGGGAAGGCCGCATCCGCCCCTCTGCGCAGTGCTATTCGGTTTTCCGAACAATCCACACAGACTGGTTCGGTTTTCCGGACACCTGCCAACCCCCCGCCTGCAAAAAAATAAAATAAATTCTTATAAATCATATAGATAAATAAAATCATGCATTTGGCATGAGTCATGCTCTAAACCTCATGTTGAATACATTAACGTCGCGTGCGCCTGATGGTCCACCGTTGAGGTATTTGCTCTGTAAGCGGACCGCCCCTGTCTGTCGGTCCCACAAAAAAAACAAAGTCGAGGATTAACTGATGCGCATCGTTCCCCATCTTTTGGGCGCAGCAATCGCTGCCGCTCTGATTAGCACTCCAGTTTTCGCCGCCGAACTAACGGGCACACTGAAGAAAATCAAAGAGTCCGGCACCATCACCCTCGGACACCGCGATAGTTCAATTCCTTTTTCGTACTTGGCGGATGCTTCCGGTGTCCCGGTTGGCTACTCCCACGACATCCAACTGAAGATTGTTGAAGCCATTAAGAAAGACCTGAACATGCCGGATCTGAAGGTCAAGTACAACCTGGTCACGTCGCAAACCCGTATCCCACTTGTGCAAAACGGCACGGTAGACATTGAATGTGGTTCCACCACCAACAACGCCGAACGTGGGCAGCAGGTTGACTTTTCGGTAGGCATTTTCGAAATCGGTACGCGCCTGCTGTCTAAAAAAGACTCTGCTTATAAGGACTTCGCTGACCTGAAAGGCAAAAACGTAGTAACCACTGCAGGCACTACGTCCGAGCGCATTATCAAAGCGATGAACGCCGACAAGCAGATGGGCATGAACGTTATCTCCGCCAAAGACCATGGCGAATCGTTCCAGATGCTGGAGTCGGGTCGTGCAGTCGCTTTCATGATGGACGACGCGCTGCTGGCCGGCGAAATGGCCAAAGCCCGGACACCAGGGGATTGGGCGGTAACCGGCACGCCACAATCTTATGAAATCTACGGCTGCATGGTCCGCAAAGAAGACGCCCCGTTCAAGAAAGCCGTGGATGACGCTATCAAGGCCACCTTCGCTTCTGGCGAAATCAACACCATCTACGCCAAGTGGTTCACTCAGCCTATTCCACCGAAGGGTTTGAACCTGATGTTCCCCATGAGCGACCAACTGAAAGCGCTAATCGCCGCCCCTACCGACAAGCCTGCGCCAGACGTAAAAATCTAAGTACTGGCTCATCCAATACCCGAGGGCGCCAACGCGCTCGGGTATTGAATCGTTCGAACGGAGGGGAAACCTGAATGAATTACAACTGGGACTGGGGCGTCTTCCTCAAGTCCACCGGCATCGGCAACGAGATCTATCTGGACTGGTACTTAACTGGCCTAGGCTGGACTATCGCAATCGCCGTCGTCGCCTGGATCATCGCGCTGCTGCTGGGCTCTGTACTCGGCGTCATGCGAACTGTGCCGAACCGTTGGGTATCGGGCATTGCCACGGTCTACGTGGAACTATTTCGCAACGTTCCTCTGCTGGTGCAGCTGTTCATCTGGTACTTCCTAGTCCCGGATCTGCTGCCCGCCAATCTGCAGGAATGGTACAAACAGGACCTGAACCCAACGACCTCTGCCTTTCTAAGCGTCGTCGTGTGTCTGGGTCTTTTCACCGCTGCACGGGTCTGCGAACAAGTACGCACCGGCATTCAAGCGCTGCCGCGCGGCCAGGAGTCCGCCGCCCGGGCCATGGGTTTCAAGCTGCCGCAGATCTACTGGAATGTGCTGCTACCCCAGGCTTATCGGATCATTATTCCGCCGCTGACCTCTGAATTCCTTAACGTGTTCAAAAACTCGTCCGTGGCTTCATTGATCGGACTGATGGAGCTGCTCGCGCAGACCAAACAGACTGCCGAATTTTCGGCCAACTTGTTTGAAGCGTTCACATTGGCGACCCTGATCTACTTCACCTTGAACATGAGCTTGATGCTGCTGATGCGCTTGATCGAGAAGAAAGTCGCGGTACCCGGACTGATCTCTCTGGGGGGTAAATAATGGATTTCAGTGGAATTATTCCCGCGCTGCCTGGCATGTGGAACGGCATGATCATGACCCTGCAACTGATGGTGCTGGGGGTTATAGGTGGTGTTGCGCTGGGCACGATTCTGGCGCTGATGCGGTTATCGTCAAGCAAACTGGCGGCGCGATTCGCCGGCGCTTACGTGAACTACTTTCGCTCGATCCCGCTGCTGTTGGTGATCACTTGGTTTTATCTGGCCGTGCCGTTCGTGCTGCGCTGGATCACCGGCCAAGACACCCCCATCGGCGCGTTCACCTCATGCTTAATCGCTTTCATGATGTTCGAGGCCGCGTACTTCTGCGAAATCGTTCGCGCCGGGGTTCAAGCCATTCCCAAGGGACAAATGGGTGCAGCCCAGGCGCTAGGCATGAACTACGGGCAAATGATGCGTTTGATCATCCTGCCTCAGGCGTTTCGCAAGATGACCCCGCTACTGTTACAGCAGAGCATCATTTTGTTTCAGGACACCTCATTGGTGTACACCGTCGGCCTGGTCGACTTCCTGAACGCCTCGCGCTCCAGTGGCGACATCATTGGCCGCTCCAATGAATTCCTGATCTTCGCCGGTCTGGTGTATTTCGTGATCAGCTTTGCCGCCTCGCAATTGGTGAAGCGTCTGCAAAAAAGGTTCGCCGTATGATTTCAATCAAAAATATCAACAAGTGGTATGGCGACTTTCAAGTGCTCACCGATTGCAGCACTGAAGTCAAAAAGGGCGAAGTGGTGGTGGTTTGCGGCCCCTCGGGCTCCGGCAAATCGACCCTGATCAAGTGCGTGAACGCGCTTGAGCCGTTCCAGAAGGGTGACGTGATTGTCGACGGTACCTCCATCGCTGATCCTAAGACCAATTTGCCAAAACTGCGTTCGCGGGTCGGCATGGTGTTCCAGCATTTCGAGCTGTTCCCGCACTTGTCCATCGTTGAAAACCTGACCATCGCGCAGATCAAAGTCCTTGGCCGCAGTAAAGAAGAGGCTACCGACAAAGGCCTGAAGCTGTTGGAAAGAGTTGGTCTGTCTGCCCACGCCAATAAGCATCCGGGACAATTGTCCGGCGGCCAACAACAGCGCGTGGCAATTGCCCGGGCGTTGGCGATGGACCCGGTGGTAATGCTGTTCGACGAACCCACCTCGGCGCTTGATCCAGAAATGGTCAACGAAGTGCTCGACGTCATGGTGCAACTGGCCCAAGAAGGTATGACTATGATGTGCGTGACCCACGAAATGGGCTTCGCCCGGAAAGTGGCAAATCGGGTGATCTTCATGGACCAAGGATTAATCGTTGAAGACTGTGAAAAAGAAGAATTCTTTGGTGATGTGACCGCGCGTTCCGAGCGCGCCCAGCAATTTCTCGCCAAAATTCTGCAGCACTAAGCAATTCTGGCTGTCCGCGCCCGCGTAGATTGCGGCGCGGACGCTGGTCGGTCCTGGACGACTGTGATGAAATGCGACCCCGAATCCTATCGCGCGCCCCCGCCATCACTTGCCGTGAAACCCCGCCTGATACGCCATCTGTTCATTCCCCCGCTGATCATCCTGCTGATGATTGCGCTCGGTTACGTCAGCTATTTGGTCAGCGAGCGCAATGGCGTAAAGGCTTTAAGTGAAAATGGCCAGCGTCAGTTGGAACTTCACGCTCGTACGGTCGAAAGCGAAATAAACCGCTACACCTACCTGCCGAGCGTGCTTGAACTTGAAGCCAACGTCTCGCGCTTGCTCAATGACCCGACGCCGGAGCTGAGACAGAACGTCAACAACTACCTTGAAGGGCTGAATCGACGCAGCCGCAGTCGGGCTATTTATGTCCTCGACACCACCGGCCGGGTACTGGCCACCAGTAACTGGCGCGACGCTGACAGTTATCTGGGTGAAGATCTGTCGTTTCGTGCCTACTTTCAAGATGCCGTACGCGGTCTGCCTGGGCGCTTTTACGGGATCGGAAGCACCACTGGCGAAGCGGGATATTACCTGGCCCACGGACTGGAAGAGCAAGGCAAAATCATTGGAGTAGCCGTCATCAAGGTTCGCCTTGAGGCGCTAGAAGAACGTTGGCAGCGCGCACGCCTGGAAGCTTACGTCACCGACGAAAACGGCATCATTATTCTGTCGAGTGACCCGGCGCGCAAGCTCAAATCGGTTCGCCCGCTGACGCCCGAAATCAAAGAGCGCCTCGCCCGCAGCCTGCAATATTACTGGTGGCCGCTCAACGAACTGGTGCCATTGGCCCGTGAGCCGCTGGCTGAAGGTGCAGAGAAACTGACGTTCCCTGCTAATAGTAGCGTCGACCACGACCACAGCCAGGTCAGCTACCTGGCGCAAACCACACAACTAAGCGATACGCCTTGGCACCTGACCTTGCTGACGCCGCTGGAAGAGCTGAGCAGCGAAGCAACCCGTCAAGGGATGCTGGTGGCGGTAGCCTGTGCGCTTGTAGCGTTTCTGCTGATTGCCTGGAACGAACGGCGCAAAATGCTCTCAACCCGACTGGCCGCCCGCGAGGCCTTGCAAGCCGCCAACGACGAACTTGAACGCAAGATTGCTGAACGCACGGCGGATTTACGTGCCAGCAACGAACGCCTGAAAAGTCAGATTCGAGAGCGACGCCAAGCGGAAGACACCTTGCGCCGAGCTCAAGACGAACTGGTTCAGGCAGGCAAGCTCGCGGCCATCGGCCAGATGTCCACCAGCATCGCCCATGAACTCAATCAACCCTTGGCTGCCCTGCGCACCTTGTCCGGCAACACCGTCCGGTTCATTGAGCGCGGTGCGCTAGACACGGCCAGCACCAATTTGCGGACTATTAACGATCTGGTAGATCGCATGGGCCGAATAACCGCTAGCCTGCGCGCCTTTGCTCGACGTGGCGATGACCAGGGCCAAGCGTCCCTCGGCCTGGCGGTCGCCGCCGCGCTGCAAATCCTCAGTGGCCGGCTGGAAAACTTCCATCTGCAATTGCATGAACACTTCGACAACGTGGCATTGAAAATCGACCAAACGCGTCTGGAGCAAATTTTGGTCAACTTGATCGGCAACGCGCTGGATGCCATGCATGACAAACCGCAGCCTGAATTGTGGCTAGAAGGCGAAGTGGCTGACAGCCGTTACCGCTTGTACGTGCGGGACAATGGCCACGGCATCGACTCCGAAGCACGTAAACATTTGTTCGAACCGTTCTTTACGACCAAACCGGGCGAGCACGGTCTCGGGCTGGGATTGACCCTTTCCGCCAGCCTTGCCGCCGCCGCCGGGGGAACCCTCAGCGCGGAGCACCCACCCGGAGGTGGCACGGCCTTTGTCCTTAGCCTGCCACTGCTGACTGCGCCCAAGCCTCGTGGAACCGAACCGACATGAATGAGCCCGCAAGTATGAATAGCGATCTGACCGTTCTGATCGTCGAAGATGACCCACACGTGCTACTGGGCTGTCAGCAAGCACTGGCCCTAGAAGATATCCTCAGCGAAGGTGTCGGCAGTGCCGAGGAAGCGCTTGCGCGAATCGGCGACAATTTTGCCGGTATTGTCATCAGCGATGTTCGCTTGCCCGGCATCGACGGCTTAGAGTTATTAACCCGCCTCAAAGCCCGCGATCGAAGCCTGCCGGTGGTGCTGATCACCGGACACGGCGATATTTCCATGGCCGTCAACGCGATGCGCGATGGCGCTTACGACTTCATGGAAAAACCCTTTTCTCCCGAACGTTTGGTTGAAGTGGCACGACGCGCTTTAGAGCAGCGCGGCCTGGCTCGCGAGGTGTCGTCACTGCGCCGGCAACTGGCTGAGCGTAGCTCGCTTGAGGGCCGTATTATTGGTCGCTCCCCCGCCATGCAGAATCTACGGGCGCTAATCGTCAACGTCGCCGACACGTCGGCTAATGTGCTGATTGAAGGCGAAACCGGCACTGGCAAGGAGCTGGTTGCCCGCTGCTTACATGACTTCAGTCGCCGCCATTCCCATCAGTTCGTCGCGCTCAATTGCGGAGGTCTGCCAGAAAGCCTCTTCGAAAGCGAAATTTTTGGCCATGAAGCAAACGCATTTACCGGCGCTGGCAAACGGCGGATTGGCAAGATCGAACACGCCCACAACGGCACGCTGTTTCTCGATGAAGTAGAGAGCATGCCACTGAACCTGCAAATCAAACTGCTGCGAGTCCTGCAAGAACGGACCTTGGAGCGTCTGGGCTCGAATCAAAGCGTTGCGGTGGATTGCCGGGTCATTGCAGCAACTAAATCCGACTTGGATGAGCTGAGCAAGGCCAGCCAGTTTCGAAGCGACCTTTATTACCGACTGAATGTGGTGACGCTTGAATTGCCACCCTTGCGCGAGCGGCGTGAAGATATCTTGGAGTTGTTCGAGCATTTTCTACAGCTATCGTCGTTACGCTTCGACCGCCAAACTCCGGAACTGGATCGCCAGACATTGTCGAGCTTGATGACCCACGAATGGCCGGGCAACGTCAGGGAATTGCGCAATGTCGCTGAACGTTATGCACTGGGACTTCCAGCGTTCAAAAAATCGGGCGCCAATCCCTCCAGCAACAGCCTGGACTTTGCCGAAGCGGTAGAGACTTTCGAAAAAAATCTGCTCACCGAGGCCTTGCAACGTAACGGTGGCAACCTTAGCCAAGCGAGCCAAGAACTGGGCATGGCTAAGACCACGCTGTTCGATAAGGTAAAAAAGTACGGACTGAGTTGATCACGGGAAACTCCGAAAAATTTCAAACCAGGCAAAACCTATCGAATGGCACAAATGGCTTTGCCGGAGCACCCGAAAGTTACGATGGATTTCAAACACTCACCCCTTCAACGTTAAAAATCGCGGGGGGGCGTAACGGCTTACCTGCCCTTGACGGCTTCTACAACCTCCTGAGTATTCCTTCTCGAAGAAGCAAGCACTGGCCCACCCCTTGCATCACCTCCGTCCAACTTTCTGGAGCTGTTCCCTTGACCCCTTCTGTGGTGCTGCTGATCGCGCTGTGCATTACCCTTGATGTCATTGGCCAAATTGCTTTTAAGCTTGGCCTTGATCGCTTACCGGAACACGTTGGCGGCTTTCGCTTGAGTATTTTTTGGCGACAAATCGCTGGAGCCCCGCTGCTGTGGTGCGGGGTTAGTTGCTACGCGGTGCTATTTGTTGCCTGGTTGGACGTGCTGTCACTGGCGCCCCTGAGTTTGGTATTTCCCGCCCTCAGTCTTAGCTATTGTGGCGTGGTGCTAGGCGGTCGCCTAGTGCTGGGCGAGGCTGTCAGCCGAAGACGCTGGCTGGGCACGCTGGTTATCACTGCCGGCGTCATGCTGGTTTGCGGCACAGGAGCATGAGGTCGTTATGACAAACAGCTGGATTGAAGGACGCGGCGCGAGCCTGATGCTCTGGGTGCTGCTGATTGCGTTCGAAAGCGGCGCGCAACTATCGTTAAAGCTAGGTGGCGATGGCCTTGCCTCCATTCCGTTCGGCCTTAACTGGCTTCTGACAGCCATCAGTAGCTTGGCGGTGATGGTGGCGATTTTCTGCTATATCGGCTCGTTTTTAACCTGGATGCTGATTTTACGCAGCAGCAAGCTTTCGCTCGCCTTTCCGCTAAGTTCGCTGGTTTTTGTGGTGGTGCTGCTAGGTTCCTGGGTAGGCCTGGGCGAAAGCATCAGCGCCCTGCATTGGCTGGGCGTGTGCGTGATCATTGGTGGGATAGTGCTGCTGGCGGAGGGGAAACAAGACGCGTGAATAACAGTCATGCCCCGTGCGTAGTGCGGGTTGTGTTCACAGCCCTTTGAAGTGATACGCCACGGCGATGTTGACCTCGCCTTGATTGCTATCACCTTTTTCTTTGACGATTGAGCTGTCAGCAGCGGATTGAGTCAGGTGAGTCCATGTAGCACTGGTCAACAGCGACCAACCGTCTGCCAACGGAATTCTTAGACTTTGGGTCAGCGCGACTTTTTGTAGGCCACCGCTGGCGTTATACGCCTGAAATCCCGAAGCCTGAGCTTCTTGGGCGCTTACGCCAAAAAACGTTTGCGCTTGGCGACCATTTGAGTAATGAGCGGTGATCTCGGTGTCGCCAATAACACCAAAGCCCATCGGGTAACCGAGCTCGCCGCCAATACGACCCAACACGCCACCCTGACCATTGCTGCCGCCCACGGCTCGGCCCATTTCAGCGAACACGCGCCAGAAATCAGCAGGGCTGTACTGTACGAAACCACCGAACTCACCCATATCAGACACATCACGCAACCCACGTAATGAACCGTTAGAGGTACGCCCGGGCAAATAATTGGCAAACGGACCAACGCTCCACCCATTAAACTTTATTGCCTTCCAGTTAAGCCCCTCATCGGAGCTTAAACTGACGTCCCCCCAATTTAGATCCAGGTAGGGAAACGGCGCTACATCATAGTTGACACCCGTTGGATCGCTTGCCCTATAGCCAACCCCTATGCCTAAATCGCCGATAATGGCCTCGGCATAGCTCTGCGGACTAAAGCTGAAAGCACATGAAAACACTGCCAGACCCGTAAGCACTGAGCGAGTGAAGCGGTTAAAGGGGAGTAAGGCCATAAACTATCTCGAACTAATTGAGCATACGCGAATCAATCCTTACACGAATCTTTCACGCAAGCACTTATGTTGTTTGTAGCAAGCTACAAAAATTGTAGCTTGCCCACCGACGCATTTCAGATCCATGTCGCTAAGCCTCATAAAGCAGGCCTTGGGCGACTATTGTAAATATTGGCACAGTCTATGCTCTACCTCAGTGCAAGCGCAAAGAGCGCTCTCACTTAAGTAGGCACCTGCAGATGATGCATTGGCATATCGTGTGTGATTTCGATGGGACCGTCACCCGGACTGACGCGATAGATAACATCCTAGAGCTTTTCGCCGACCCGAGTTGGGAGGTCATTGAAGATGAATGGCTGTCTGGCAAGATCGGTTCTCGAGAATGCCTGAGCCGTCAGTTGGCGATGGTTAAAGCCACGCCCAATGAGCTTCTGGGATATTTCGATACCATCGGTATTGATCCGGCGTTTCCCGACTTTGTTGAATTGGTTATGGGCCTAGGCGCCACGCTGGACATCGTTAGCGACGGCATTGAGCAGGGCATCGCCCGAATTTTGTCGCGTAATAACGCGCCGCTACTGCCGATTATTTCCAACCGCTTGCGTCAGGTCGGTCCTGACAGCTGGCGCATAGAGTTTCCTTATTCCAGCGACGCTTGCCGCGCAGCATCCGGCAACTGCAAATGCAAATCCGCTCCCGATGGTAAACGCATTTTGGTGATCGGCGACGGTCAATCCGATATGTGCGTTGCTGGGACTGCTGATTTCGTATTTGCCAAAGATCGCTTGGCCGAACATTGCGAACGCAATGGCATTCCATATGCCCGCTTCGACTCCTTTGCCGATTTACCGGCCCTGCTCGATCGCTTACCTCACAGCGAACCGGTCCGCACGCACAGTCTCCCTATTGAACAGCAGGAACTCTTCCACCATGTCTGAAATCCGTATCGCAACTCCCGAAGACCAGATTCTTCTGGAAAAAGAAGCGAAGTATTGCTCCTTTGGCGACACCGTTCACTACATTGATCCACCACGCATCTTTAACCGCTGTGAGGGTTCGTATGTTTACGACACCAGCGATCAGGCCTACCTTGACCTGCAAATGTGGTACTCGGCCGTTAACTTCGGTTACGCCAACCCACGCTTGAACAATGCTCTCAAGGCACAGATCGATTCGATGCCGCAGATTGCCAGCCAATATCTGCACCGCGGAAAAATTGAGCTGTCTGAAATGATAGCTGTCGACGCCAAGAAAAAATTCGGCATGGACGGCCGCGTTCACTTCAACGTTGGTGGTTCGCAGTCCATCGAAGATTCGTTAAAAGTAGTGCGTAACGCCAGCAACGGCAAAAGCCTGATGTTTGCTTTCGAAGGCGGCTACCACGGCCGCACGCTGGGCGCTTCGTCGATCACCTCAAGCTACCGCTACCGTCGCCGTTACGGCCATTTCGGTGAGCGCGCGCAGTTCGTTCCTTTCCCGTACCATTTCCGTGGTCCGAAAGGCATGACTAAAGAAGAATATGGCAGCTATTGCGTTCAGCAGTTCGCCCGCCTGTTCGAAACTGAATACAACGGCGTTTGGGATCCTAAAACCAATCAGTGCGAATACGCAGCATTTTACGTTGAGCCTATTCAGGGCACCGGCGGCTACGTCATTCCGCCTATGAACTTCTATAAAGAACTGAAGCAAGTCCTGGATCAGCACGGCATCTTGATGGTCGTCGACGAAATCCAAATGGGTTTCTACCGCACCGGTAAGCTATGGTCCATTGAGCACTTCGACGTCAAACCAGACGTAATCGTCTTCGGTAAGGCGCTGACCAACGGCCTCAACCCGCTGGGCGGTATTTGGGCGCGTGAAGAGTTGATCAACCCAACGATCTTCCCACCTGGTTCGACCCACTCCACCTTCGCCTCCAACCCACTGGGTACAGCGGTAGGTTTGGAAATGTTCAAGATGACCTCTGAAGTCGATTACGGCGCGATGGTCATGGAAAAGGGCAAGTATTTCCTGGCTGGCCTGCAAGATCTGCAAAAACGCTACCCAATCATCGGCGACGTTGACGGCTTGGGCTTGGCACTGCGTGCAGAAATCTGTGGTCCGGATGGCTTCACCCCGGACAAAGCAACCCTGGACTTCATGGTTGATGAAGGCATGAAGGGCGACATCGAAATCGACGGTAAAAAACTTGGCCTGATTCTCGACGTTGGCGGTTACTACAAAAACGTTATTACCCTGGCTCCGTCGCTGGAAATCAGCTACGCCGAAATCGACCTGGGCATCGCCCTTCTCGACCGTCTGCTGTGGCGGGCAATGCAGCGATGAACCTGGCGCAGATGGATGTCGAGATCGATATGGGCGAAGGTGACGCCAGTTTCGTTCTCGGCACTGGCCCGGTCGCGGTGTTGTTAATCCACGGCCTGACCGGCACTCCGACGGAACTCCGTCGGGTGGCCCAAGGCTTGGCCAAGCGGGGGTACACCGTCTATGTGCCCACGCTTGCCGGGCACTGCGGCGACAACGCCGACCTGCAAGCTACTGGCTGGAAAGACTGGTACGAAAGCGCACGCAAAACGTTTGTCGGCATTCGCCAACGGCACGAACAGGTTTTTGTCGGTGGGTTGTCGATGGGCGCAGTATTGTCCATGCACATGGCGGCCGAGCATCCCGGACAAGTCGCCGGTTTATTGCTCTACTCGACCACTTTGCGCTACGACGGCTGGAACATGCCAAAAGCAGCGGTGCTGACACCGTTACTTATGGCCATTCCTTTTGGCGTGCATTTGTGCCGTTTTAACGAAACCTCGCCCTATGGCATCAAAGACGCACGTTTGCGGGCCATTGTTGAACGTCAGATGAAAGCCGGTGAAAGCAGCAATGCCGGGCTGTTGACCATGTCGGGTATTAACGTGCGCGAACTTCATCGGCTCGTGGCGGTGGTAAAGAAAGGCATGCGTTCAGTCAAAGCGCCTGCGCTGGTCTTGCATTCAATCGAAGACGACATCACCAGTCGCTGGAACGCAGATTATTGCGAGAAGCATTTAGGCGGCCCCGTCACAAAAGTGTTGCTCAATGACTGCTACCACATGATCACCGTGGATCTGCAATATCGGACAGTAATTACATTGAGCGCAGACTTCATTGACCGCGTGATAGAACAATTACCTGCTGAACCGATCCCTATGAACAATCAGCGACAAATAGCCTGAATTTTCCATGCTTATTGCCCCTGTGTTTTTCAGCTTCCCGGGCAGTCATTACGATGACTGCTTAGCAGGCACGCTGAAGGATTGGGAAACCGCTGGCAACGCTCGCCGTTCTTCGCAACGATCACACTCTGGCATGACTGCTCCGATAAGCGAACGTTGATGATCAATAACCAATGACCGAAGAATTCCGCTCTCCCCAGCAACCTTTTTCCCTGTCGCGTTGGAGCTGGCAGCGCAAGCTGGTATTGGCATTCTGGCTGGTCAGCGTGATTCCAACCATGATCGCGGCAGAACTCGCAGCGACCACTCTGTCACAGATTTTCGAGGGTAACTTTCGGGTTTGGCTGCAAGAATCAACCAGGATCGTCCAGGACGAAATCCGCGAAATCCAGCGCGGCAACGCCAGGGTCTCGCAATTGTTTCTGCAAAATACCCGCCCCTCCGCACCTTCGTCACCTCGGCACAACAAATTAACCTCCGACCTCGCCAGTGCCATGGGCATCGACGTGGTCGCCTTGATTCGCATCAAAGATCATAAAGTGGTGTTTTCCACTGTTTCCGACAATATCATCGACCAAATCAGCCTCTCCCCCAACGCAGTGCTACAAACTATCCACAACGGCAGCGTATTTACCGGAGTGGTGGTCTCCACTTATCAGTCCACTCAGGACGGCGTCGATTATGAGTTGCTGATAGGGACTTATCTAGACAGCAGTTTTCTTACCAGTGTGGCCGATGTGCACTCCCTCGACCTGCGCTTGTACATGAACGACGCTGGTGGTTTCAGCGAGATCTTCTCGACCCAGCGCTTCATGAATCACCCGGCCGTTGTGCCCCGCCGAATCGAACAGATCCTACGTGACACCAAAGAGCCAAGCGAACAATCCACCAGCGCCTACTCCGGTCTGTATACGCCTATATTCAATGACAATGGCGAGCTGCAAGGCATCGTTTTCAGTGGTTTGCTGCGACATACGTCGCTGGTAGGGCTAGTCAACCAGACCAACCTGTTCTTGGCGATATTGCTACTGGGGTCGCTGCTATCCCTTAGCGTCGGCTGGTTAATATCCAGGCGCCTGACCGGGCCTCTGCGCCAATTATCCGAAGGCGTTAGAGCGGTCACGGCCGGTGATTACCGGCAGCGGGTGGAAGTAGTAGGCAGTGACGAAATCGCCGAGCTAAGCGCAACCTTCAACCACATGACGGAACGTCTGAAAGAGCTTCAACATCTTGAAGCCCAGCTGCGCCGTCGTGACCGGCTGCATGCATTGGGCGAAGTGGCAATGGGCTTGGCACATGAAATCCGTAACCCGCTGGGGATAATCAAAACAGCCACCCAGTTACTGCACCGTCGCGCGCTGTTGCCGGAAACGGATATGCGCCACCTGGAATACGTAATTTCGGAAGTCACCCGTATCAACGACCTGATTACCGAATTTCTTGATTTCGCCAAACCTAGCGCTCCATTGCGCTCCACCCAGCTGGCCAAGCCGCTGATGGAGGATCTGCTAGGGTTCTGTGCACCGGAGTTGTCGACTCATCAGGTCGACGCTGAAATTATTGAGCACGACCCTCACTCAATGATTTATGCCGACTCCCGCCAGTTGACTCAAGCATGTCTAAATCTGATCCTCAACGCGATTGATGCCATGCCAGGCGGCGGAACCCTCACGATTGATATCTCCTCCGACCAGGAAACTACAATCATCAGTATTTCCGACAGCGGTCAAGGCGTTGAACCCGACATGATTGAACGCATTTTCAATCCTTTCGTCACCACCAAGGCATCTGGTACTGGTTTGGGTTTGGCAAAGGTTTACTCGATCATGGAGAACCATGACGGTCGAGTAGAATGCGTCAGTAGCGTGGGAGCCGGTGCAACATTCAATCTTTACTTGCCTGCCCATGACAGAGGCCTGACATGAGTCATAACGTGTTGGTGGTCGACGATGAGCCTAAGCTCTGCGATTTGTTAGCTTCAGCCCTGAGCCAAGGCGAGATTCAAGTATTCACCGCTGGCAATGGCTTGCATGCCCTGGCGGTACTCGAACGCGAAGCAATCGATCTGGTGATCAGCGATTGGCGAATGCCTGGCATGGACGGCCCGCAGTTATTGGCTGAAATCAAAGTTCGCTATCCAGACTTGCCGGTTATCGTCATGACCGCCTACAGCACGGTAAAAAATGCCGTGCAGTCGATGCGTAACGGGGCTTTTGATTACATCAGTAAACCGTTCGATATCGACGAACTGGATATCACCGTCAATAAAGCGCTGCAATTTCGCGACATCCTGCGTGACAACGCGCGCCTGCGTGCCGAATTGGATCAACACCAGCAAATCGACAGTTTAGTGGGCGAGAGCCCGGCCTTTCGTCTCGTACTGCAAGCGGTGGACTCGGTCCGCGACAGCAACGCCACGATTCTGCTGACCGGTGAAAGTGGCACCGGTAAAGAGATGGTTGCCCGAGCGATTCACAAGCACGGCAACCGTGTCGGCAAACCTTTTGTTGCGGTCAACTGTGCAGCAATACCCGAAGGCCTGCTCGAAAGCGAAATGTTCGGCCATCGCAAAGGAGCTTTTACTGGCGCCGTAGCTGATCGCGTCGGGCGTTTTATGCAAGCGGACAAGGGCACGTTATTTTTGGATGAGGTGGGTGACATGCCCCTCGCGCTGCAAGCAAAGATTTTGCGCGCATTGCAAGAACGCGTGATTGAGCCAGTGGGCGACTCTCGCGAACGCAAGGTGGATGTTCGGGTGATTGCCGCCACCAACAAGAATTTGCTGGAAGCGGTGGCGAATAAAGAATTTCGCGAAGACCTTTATTACCGTCTGAATGTATTCCCGATTCCGCTACCAGCCTTGCGTGAACGACCGGAAGACATCGCTCCGCTGGCGCTACATTTCGCCCATGTGCTAGGCGCAACCGCAGGCAAACGTATTACTGGATTTAGCGCCGAAGCTTTGCAGGCCATGGCCAATTACCCATGGCCTGGCAATATTCGGGAGTTACAGAATTGTGTTGAACGCGCCACTATCGTTGCGTCCAGCAATACCATCGAAGAAAGCGATCTGCCAGCCTACCTGTTTGGCTCACGTCCCATCGACAACGGCATCAGCCAATTCCCGGCGGACGGTGTAGGCATCCCCGAGGACTTGGAGGCGGCTTTAGCCAACGTTGAAAAATCCTACATCCTCGCCGCGCTTCAAGAAACCAATGGCGTTCAGGCCGCCGCCGCGCAACTGATCGGCATATCTGAACGCAGCTTATGGTATCGACTGAAAAAGCTTGAGATTCATGTGGACAAAATTGTTCGATAAATGAGCCGCCGTACGAGCGCGCAGGTTTATTCGGTCGTTACAGACTCGCTAATGACCTGCCCAATAGCGCTGGCAAATGCTTCTACTGGCTGCCCGCCCGACACCGCATAACGATCATTGAAGACGATGGTTGGCACTGAGCTAATACCGCGCGAAATCCATAGTTGCTCGATTTCACGCACTTGCGCGCTGTATTGATCGGTAGTCAAAATCGACTCGGCCCGCTGACGATCTAGCCCAACCTGCTCAGCCACATTTGCCAATACCTGATGATTCGAAGGGTCGGCGTGGTCAGTGAAATATGCCGTGAACAAGGCTTCTTTAAGCGCTTGCTGCTTGCCTTCCAACCCTGCCCAATGCAACAGACGGTGTGCGTCGAAGGTGTTGTAGATGCGTCGGTCGCCTTGGGAAAACGTGAAACCCAACTCAGCGCCACGCTGACGAATCATTTCGCGATTCTGCTTTGATTGTTCTGGCGTAGAGCCATATTTCTCAAAGATGTGCTCGTTAAGGTCTTGGCCTTCAGCGGGCATTTTCGGATTAAGCTCGAACGGTTGGAAATGGATCTCGGCCTTGACCTCATCACCCAAGTCCGCCAATGCCTGATTCAGCGCCCGCAAGCCAACAACACACCAGGGGCAAGAGACATCGGAAACGAAATCGATTTTCAGTGTAGTGCTCATGGAACCCTCGCTCACGCTTGGCAGTGACAAAGTGAGCACTTTACACCCTCGTAGCCGCCCCTTCATCAGAACTACAACTGCGCGATGTGGCTGCCATCCAGCCGATGGGCTTTCAAATAGGGTAAAACTGCTCCTAGCAACGGGGCCTTGAAAGCTTCTTGAAAACGATGGGCCAAGCCGGGAATCAGGCGCAGCTGGCTACCTTGGATATGGGCAGCAACGTGGATGCCGTGCATCACTGGCAGTAATGGATCGGCGGTGCCATGCACCACTAGCGTCGGCACTCGCAATCGGTCTAGCAGTTCGACGCGACTTGGCTCCGCTAGTATGGCCAGAATCTGCCGCTTTACGCCGTCAGGGTTAAACGCTCGATCGTAGGATACTGCCGCCTGTTGCAGCAGCATCTTGCGATCATCCACCACCTGCGGACTGCCTAATGCGGCCAGCAGATCTGCTTGCTGTTCGATGGCTACTTCACGGCTGGGCGCGCTGCGACGACTGAGTAATTGCAGCAATGCCGGGGCAGGCATAGGTAAGCCGGGGGCGCCGGAACTCGTCATGATCAGGGTCAAGCTTTCGACGCGATCAGGCGCGATATCAGCCAGATGCTGAGCAATCATGCCGCCCATACTCGCCCCAAGCACATGGAATTGATGGACGTGCAACGCGTCCATCAACCCCAAAGTGTCATTGGCCATGTCCGTCAATGAATAAGGCGCCGAAACCGTTAGGCCTAGTTTGTAGCGCAGCACCTCAAAGGTCAGGTTCGGGCTGGCAGGCACTTGCGCCCATGTCGATAAGCCTACATCGCGGTTGTCGTAGCGAATCACCCGAAAACCTTGTTGGCAGAGCGCAACCACTACCTCATCCGGCCAATGAATCAACTGGCCACCCAAGCCCATGACCAACACCAAAGCAGGATCGGAATCGCGCCCGATGCTTTGGTAAGCCAAGTGAACCTCTTTAAGGTCGGCCATTTGAGTAGGGACGTTTACGTCACACCGAGACGCCGCAAAAGTCGGCAGGCCGCACAACAGCGCGACCAAAAAAATTAACACCCGCATGAAAACACCAAGCCACAAATCCCCAATAGCTGATCAGTGTGAGGATATTTTCAAAAGCGCGCTGCCACAGTTACGTGACAATTTGATGAAGGAAGCTGAGTGGTAGATTTAGCAACCGGCCCTGCTCGCGAATGGCAACGCAAAAAACTCAACAAACAGCGAACAGTGCTACATGTCAGGCTCCAAATGGCGACCATCGAGCTAGGATTTAAGGTTTATGGATAACTGCCACGGACGACGCGACTTTCAGCCAGGGCCGCCTGCACGGCGGCCACTTTCGGATGATTTAACGCAGCCTTAAGCGCTGCAATTTCCTTGCACTTTTGTACGGCAAACGCTAGCCAGCTTTTTAACTCGGCATCCACCTGACCTTCGCGCTGAAGATTCGCCGAGCCGTGCAGCAACGAGCATGAACTGGCTACCCACAGGTTTTCGCCAAACCGCTGTTGCGCTTTCTGCAGTTGCTTCAATGCTTCATCCAAATCACAGCGCCAAACGTCGCGTCCATTGACAACACTCAGCGACAGCACTTTATAGGGCGGCACACGACTGAGCACATTGGAAAGCTGTTCTGGCGCACTAATCAGGTCGACGTGCAGACCGTCAACCGGAAGCGAGGCCGCTAGCCCGAGGTTGCTTTCCAGGCCGCCAGAGTATGTCGCTACCAGCTTTTTCAACGGCGAAAATTGCAGGATGTGATAAGCACGCTCAAAAGCGTTTTTCCATTCCTGCGGCAGATCAAGGGTCAGAATCGGTTCGTCAATCTGTACCCATTCCACGCCCTTCGCCGCCAAACGACCGAGAATTTCGCCGTACACCGGCAGTAACCGCTCCAGCAGATCGAGCCGGTCGAAACTGTTACCTTCGGCTTTGCCCAACCACAGGTAAGTCAGTGGGCCAATCACTACCGGTTTGACGGTATGGCCGAGGGTTTTGGCTTCTTCGACCTCTTCGAACAGCTGTTCCCAGCTCAGTTGGAAACGCTGGTCTTCAGTAAATTCTGGCACCAGATAGTGGCCAGTGGTATCGAACCATTGGGTCAACTCATGGACGTACTGCGCTTCGTTTTGAGCATGATTATCGCAGCTGCCTTCACTAGCATCACTGGCCATGGCAAACAGGGTATCAAGGGTGGGCAGGCCCCTGTAGTCAGTGGTTGAGGCGAAGCGTTGCGCAATGACACCGAACGTAAGCGAGTGGGTAAGTACTCGATCGTGCCAGGCAAAATCCCCTACCGGTAGTAGATCGATACCAGCGTCTCTCTGCACCTGCCAGTGCGTAGCACGCAGCTTGCGGCCGGTCTTGCGTAGCCCCGCCTCGTCGAGATCGCCTTTGCAAAAAGCGTCCAACGCTTTTTTTAACTCACGATCACCACTATTGCGCGGAAATCCTAGGGTATGGGCCACGGCCATATCAATGTCCTCCATAAAAGATGACGCTATTGTCGACAGCCCAAGCAACATGAGACAAACTCATTGTATTCGCGTTGATGACAAAATAATTTCATGGAGCATTTCGTGCTAGAAATTCGCCATCTAAAGACCCTTCAGGCCTTGCGCGAGGCTGACAGCTTGGTGGAAGCCGCCGAGCGCTTGCACCTGACACAATCGGCCTTGTCCCATCAGTTCAAAGAACTTGAAGAGCGTGTCGGCTTGTCGTTGTTTGCGCGTAAGACCAAACCGGTGCGCTTTACCAGCGCCGGGCTTCGTCTCCTACAATTGGCTGATTCGATGCTGCCGCAACTGCGCAGTGCCGAGCGTGATATTGCACGACTGGCTGGCGGCACTGCGGGACGCCTGCACATGGCCATCGAATGCCACAGCTGCTTTCAGTGGCTGATGCCGACCATCGACCAGTTTCGCGATGCCTGGCCAGAGGTCGAGCTGGACCTTGCGTCAGGCTTTGCTTTCGCTCCGCTTCCTGCCTTGGCCCGTGGCGACCTGGATTTAGTGGTGACGTCCGATCCGCTGGAGCTGGTGGGCATCACTTACGTGCCGCTGTTCACCTACGAAGCCATGCTCGCGGTCGCCAACCAACACCTGTTGGCTAACAAGCCTTACGTGGTCCCGGAAGACTTGCTCAAGGAGACCTTGATTACCTACCCGGTAGAGCGTGACCGGCTGGACATTTTCACCCGATTCCTGGAGCCCGCCGACGTTGAACCGGCGCACGTGCGCACCTCGGAACTGACCGTGATGATGATGCAGTTAGTTGCCAGCGGACGCGGGGTTTGTGGCATGCCCCATTGGGCGCTGCATGAATACAGCTCGCGCGGCTACGTGAAGGCCAAGCGACTTGGGGAAAAAGGCTTATTTGCGACGCTGTACGCAGGCATCCGCGCCGACATGCTCGATGCGCCGTACATGCGCGATTTTCTGCTGACCGCGAAAGACACGTCTTTTTCGACGCTCAATGGGGTAAGTGCGGTTAGGTAGAAGGCAGACTCCCTTTGGGAGAGCCGCCCCGTCTCCGACGCCGCGCTGTTGCGCAGCAAACACCAGTCAATAAGGGCGGGTTTGCTCGCGATCGGCTGCGAAGCAGTCGTAAAATCAGCAACTCAGTTTTGCAGTTGGAACCGAGTCGGCCTGTTGGGACCGCTTCGCGCTCCGTCGAGCAAGCCCGCTCTTACCATTTCAATATCTACCATTCAAGCGGTTATGCGTTGTTTGGTAAGAGCTCCCACCGTAGTTTTGATAGGAGCCAGAGGACTGATCAGCTTTCCTGAAAATCCATCTCAGGTGGTTGGCGACGGAAGCCGCCGGTCAGCCATGCCAGGTAAACCAAGCCTACTGCCAACCAGCTCAGGCCGAGAATGATTGCCAGTTTGTCGAGGCTGATCATCAGCCACAGGTCTGCAACCAAGCCAATCAGCGGAAACACCAGGAACAGCACCAGCTCACGAAGTCCGCGTTGTTTGCCGCCGATCCAGTAGTGAAAGATCACCGACAAGTTCACCAGACTGAACGCCAGAAACGCGCCGAAGTTGATGAACGAGGTGGACGTGGTGACGTCCAGTTTCAATGCCAGCAACGCTACGACACCGCAGAGCAGAATGCTGTTAATCGGGGTACCGAAGCGCTCACTCAAACGGCCGAAGAATGAATTCGACAACACCCCATCACGACCCATGGCGTACAGCAACCGTGAACCGCTGGCCTGTGCCGCCAGACCCGAGGCAAACTGGCCCACGATCAAACCAATCAGGAAGATCGAGACAAACAAGTCGCCGCCAATGTTTTTGGCAATTTCATACGCGGCAGAATCAGCGTTATCAAACACGAACGACGGATGCGCCAACTGCACGAAATAAGACACGCCGACGAAGATCACGCCGCCAATCAGCGTAATCAACATGATTGCCCGTGGAATGGTACGCACCGGGTCTTTGGTTTCTTCGGTCAAGGTGCTGACCGCATCAAAGCCGAGGAATGAATAGCAGGCAATCGCCGCGCCACTCATGATCAGCGGCATCTGCATATCGCCACTGAAGAACGGCGAGAGGGTCCACAACGGCTTGCTGGCATCGCCACCAATGTAGTGAATACTCAGCGCAACAAAAGCGATCAGCACCAGAAACTGCACCAGCATCAGCGCGGCGTTAATGGTGTTGGCCAGTTTCAGGCCGACGATGTTGATCAGGGTGGTGATCACGATAAACGCCAATACCCAAACTGGCTGAGGGATCGCAGGAAAAGCCGAGCCCAGGTACGCCGCGCCGATCAGCCAAATGGCCATAGGCAGGAACAGGTAATCAAGCAATACCGCCCAACCGGCAATGAAGCCAAGTTTCGGGCTGATGGCCTTGCGCACATAGCTATAAGCCGAGCCCGCAACCGGGTAGGCCGCGGCCATGCGTCCATAACTTAGTGCGGTGAAGATCATCGCAACCAGTGCCGCCAGGTAAGCTGCTGGCACCATGCCATTGGTAGACTGGGCGAGAATACCAAACGTGCCAAGCACGATAATCGGTGTCATATAAGCGATGCCAAACAGCACCACCGACCCTAGTGAAAGGGTACGTTGCAAACGAGCCATGAGCGATTACTCCGGGATTATTAGTTTTATGGCAGGAGAAAAGTTCGGAAAAAACACAATCGTTTTTTGTTATAAAAATCGGTGTAACCAGCGCTCAGAAAACCTCGCCGTTCCAGGTCTATATCAAGCAATCAACAGCTCACGCCGACCGTCAGCGTGCTCAATCACTTCGCCTGGCAAATGCAGGCGCAGGTCAGTCAAATAGCGGTAATCACTGCGGGCCGCGGTCAGTTGGGCCAGATCCAGCTCGACGCTGAACTGGCACTCTTCGCGCCCTGCTTCGTGCAACAACGTGCCAAACGGATCGACCACGGCGCTGCCCCCCGCGAATCGCAGACCCCCATCGCCCTCGCCCACCCGGTTAACCATCAGCGCGAACGCCTGGTTTTCTTGAGCGCGAGCCATGATCGCGGTGTGATGCGTCGGGCCGTAAGGGTCCATGTTGCCGTTGGTGACAATGATCAGGTCCGCTCCCAAGAGCGCAACCGCGCGGGCGGTTTCCGGGAATTCGATGTCGTAGCAAATCAACAGGCCGACGCGTAGGCCGTTCCACTCACAGGTAGCAAAGCGGTCGCCAGGGCTGAACACTCCACGGTCAGAAGCCCACAAGTGAGTTTTGCGATAGCGCAGGGCAATGCCGTATCGGGTGATTAACAACGTGGTGTTGTAGTACCGACCGTTGTCGTTCTCGGCAACGCCGATGACGACGGCAATATCATGCGCTTTGGCCGCCAGCTGCACTGCTTGCACGGTGGGGCCGTCCAGCGGTTCAGCCACCTCGGCTACCGTATGCGCCGAAGGAAAGCCCATCAGGTGGGTTTCCGGGAAAACAATCAGCTGGGTGTCACTGGCGCACGCGGCAATGGCCGCCAACGCACGCTGCAGGTTGTACGCGGTGCCGTTATCCTGGCCTGCCAGTTGGGCAAGTTCGACCTTCATGGGTTCTCCTTATTCGATGTCGAGGCCGACCCGGCACAATAAGTGCTGGATGGTCGTCGGCTGTGCGGGCAGTATGCGCATCAGCAACGAGTGCAGGGAATTACGCAGCTGTGGTAACCCAATAGGGGTAGGAGTATGACAATCGCACTGCAGGACATCGCGTGGCATCGCTCGGTCGCGCAATTGATCGAAGCCTTGGACAAGCCGAATTTCTGGGCACAATTGGTGCGCCTGCTGAATCAGTACGTGAGTTTCGATAGTTGGGTCGCGCTGCAATTCAGTTCTCAGCAGCGGCCGTTGGTGTTTGCCGAGTCTCCCGCTGAAGACGGCACGCCCGATCAGTTGTTTCAGGATTACCTCAAAGGTCTGTACCTGCTTGACCCGTTCTACATCGCCAGTCGCGAACACTCCCATACCGGACTGTTCCGCTTGGCTGAGGTCGCCCCGGAACACTTTGAGCTGACCGAGTATTATCAACGCTACTTTCGCTTGAACGTAGTGGCGGACGAAATTCAGTTCAATTGTCCGCTGGGTGCCGAACATACCGTGTGCTTGTCCTTGGGTTCGACCCAAAGGTTCACCACAGAACAGATTGCGTTGTTGTCACTGATTCAGCCGTGGGTGGTGGCGCTACTTCGACAGCGCATGCCGTTCGAATTGCAGGAGCCAAGGGCCGAGGTGCCGGCCCAACCGTCGCCAACCGGTAATGATTGGCGCAGTCAACTTGAAGCCTCGGTGCAGCAGAGCAGAGGTGCCCAACTGACCGCACGAGAATTGGATGTTGGTCGATTGATGCTCAGCGGCTGCTCCGGCAAAGAGATCGCCCGCAAGTTGGAAATCTCCGTAGAGACCGTCCGGGTGCACAAAAAACACATGTACAGCAAGCTGGGCATCAAGTCTCAGTCCGAGCTGTTTTCGATTTTTCTTCAGGCGCAAAGTGCCTGAACCGAGGGACGGTTGCAGCCTACCAATACAGGCATGCGACCACCAATTACTAGGCGCGAAACAGCGCCAGTGTTCGCCTCATTAACCGTCATTGAGCCCCAGGATTCCGTATGAGCTTGTCCCTACTCAGCCGTTATGCGTTTTTTGTACTTTGCGTGCTATTTACCCTCATCAGTCTTCCATTCTTGCAACACGAGTGGCTTTGGCCCTTCACCCTAGTCACCGGTTTGCTCAGTTTGATCGGCATCGGCGACCTGATTCAAACGCCCCACGCCGTACGGCGTAATTACCCGGTGCTGGGCAATATTCGCTACCTGGTTGAACGTATTCGCCCGGAGATTCGCCAGTATTTGCTGGAATCCGACAGCGACGCCCTGCCCTTCTCCCGCTCTCAGCGCTCATTGGTGTATTCCCGAGCCAAAAACGAGTCGGCGGAAAAACCCTTCGGTACGCTGATCGACGTCTACCAGACCGGATTTGAATTCATCAGCCACTCCATGCGCCCGGCGCCATTGAGCGATCCAACCGCCTTCCGTGTGATTATCGGCGGCCCGCACTGCAGCCAACCCTATTCAGCGTCAGTATTTAATATTTCGGCCATGAGCTTTGGCTCGCTAAGCGCCAACGCGATTCGCGCGTTGAACCAGGGCGCCAAGCTCGGCAATTTCTCCCATGACACCGGGGAAGGCAGTATCAGCTCGTATCACCGAGAAAACGGTGGCGATCTAACGTGGGAATTGGGCAGTGGCTACTTTGGTTGCCGCACCTCAGACGGCCGTTTCGACCCTGAGCGTTTCAAAGTGCAGGCGCTGGACCCGCAAGTGCGGATGATCGAAATCAAGTTGAGTCAAGGCGCCAAACCGGGCCACGGCGGCATTCTGCCCAAGGGCAAAGTCACCAAGGAAATCGCTGAAACCCGCGGCATCATGATGGGTGAAGACTGTATCTCGCCATCCCGCCATAGCGCGTTTTCGACCCCGATCGAGCTCATGCAATTCGTCGCGCAGTTGCGTGAGTTGTCGGGTGGCAAACCGGTAGGTTTCAAGTTCTGCCTCGGTCACCCTTGGGAGTTCATGGGCATCGCCAAGGCCATGCTGGAAACTGAAACCTACCCGGACTTCATTGTCATTGATGGTACTGAAGGTGGCACTGGCGCGGCGCCAGTAGAATTCACCGACCACATTGGCGTGCCATTGCGCGAAGGCTTGTTGTTTGTGCACAACACTCTGGTCGGTCTGGGCTTGCGTGACAAAATCAAATTGGGTGCCAGCGGCAAGATCGTCAGTGCGTTCGACATCGCCAGCATATTGGCCATTGGTGCCGATTGGGCCAACTCAGCCCGTGGCTTCATGTTTGCCATCGGTTGCATCCAGTCGCAAAGCTGCCACACCAACCGATGCCCCACCGGCGTCGCGACCCAAGACCCGCTGCGCCAAAGGGCGCTGGTGGTCCCGGACAAAGCGCAACGCGTCTACAACTTTCACCGCAGCACCTTGCACGCGCTTGCCGAAATGCTCGCGGCAGCCGGTCTCGATCACCCTTCCCAACTGGAAGCCAAACATCTGGTACGGCGCATGTCTGCCACCGAGATCAAGCTGTTCTCTCAGTCCCATGTGTTTCTCAAAGCGGGTCAACTGATCACCGGCGAAGTGGACGGCAGCTTCTACTCGAACATGTGGCAGATGGCGCGGGCCGACAGCTTCGAGCCGAACGAGATCTAATGCTGCATGCGGCGAGTACGCTTGGTGGCAGAGTGGCGGGCCGTAGCTCTAAGGGACCGGTTGATTGCCCTCTAGTCGCCGGTCGTCAGGGATAGGTTTTTTAAATCCATCATTCCTTCGTCTGCGTTTAATTCGCGACGTCATTTGATGTCTCGCCCAACAGCATAAAGCCGCAACTGCGTATTGCCCAAGGTGTATACGCTGACTGCGTGCCACGTCGAGGGAACAGGCACATAATCTTTTACGGCGCTGCCGTACAACAGCCAGACTCGCTTCGCCCTACTGTCCAAGTCCGAAAGTCTGTCCAGATAATAGGTATTTTGCTGTTGGTAAAACAACGTGCCTGCTCCATTCATACCGGGGCGTGCGGCAAGGCCAGCCAAGGTCGGCGGTGTGTACAGCAGGGGCTGGACCTGGTTTTTGTTGTAATAGAGCACGCTTAGATACCAGTACAGTCCGTACACCACAACTTGGTCTCCCGGTCTAAATCGCAGATTTAGCTCCTCGACCATCGTCGCGAGGCGGTTATTGAGCACACCGATGGAATCATTCAATTTGTTGTTCTGGGTATAACAGTTATAAAGCCCGACGCCTTCCAGCGCGACAAGCGCCATCAAACACCCCACCGCAATCCGTCGGTAACGTTGAGCCAAGTGGTCGAGTGCAATCGCCAAAATGATCGGTAAGCCTAGAGCCGAAAAAACGAAATAGCGCGTCGCAAACAGCGGTAGCTTGAAGGAAATCAGAAGCACCGCACACAACGGTGCAACGGTATAAAGTGCGATCAGCGAATGAAACTTAAGCGGCCCGTTTTCCTTTATGACAATCCCTAATGTCGCCACCACTACCATCAACGGCAACCCTAAGAACAACGGCCACGGTAATCCCAGCCCGTCGTTTAGCGTCAGAAACTGCCAGATCACCGAGGGCAACGTATTGAGGGTAGGCGGTGGGATCCAGTCGACGCCCGCCGTGTGCGAGAGCTGGCCAATCAACCGCGTAATCCATGGCAGGAAGCAGACTACGATGGCGGCGTTCGCCACCCACCAATTCAAACGCAGTACCAAGCGGCCCTGCTTTGAGCCTACCGACACATACAACCAATGGGACAACACACACAACGCGGCAAAATAATGGGTATAAAACGCGGCAGTCATCAGTACCACGTAGATCACTGAATACCGCTGCCGCAACGGGTTCTGAACCCAGTAAACCAAGGCAATCGTTGCGCCCATTAACCAAACACCCATCAGTGCGTACATTCGCACTTCCTGGCTGTAACGCACCGCAATTGGCAGCAATGCCAATAGCAGACCCGCCCAAATGGCGGCTCGTTGGGTGGCGATCAAGCGGACCAGCCAGTGCGCCAATGCAACCGACACCACACCCGCCAGTACGCTCATCGCTCGAATCGCAAAGACCCCATTTCCAAAGGCCACGATCCAACCATGCAACAGCAGGTAGTAAAGCGGCGGATGAACATCTTGTCCGCTGTAATGCCAAATAAGCGTCGGGGAATAAGCACTGATTAATGCGCTAAACGCCTCGTCGTACCACACCGTCGGCGACGTGAGATTGTAGAGCCGTGCCAGCAAGGCAAGCATCAATATGGGCAGCAACCCATGCTCCCGGACGAACACCGTAACGCGTCGCGTATTGAATGCCTTGTGTGGAAGAAGTAGCTCCATCAAGCCCTCTAGCGGCGGCTGACAAGTAAACTAGTGGGGGTCATCATGATGGCGCACAACATTCTTCACCACATACCTTGGCCGGTGTTTGGCTTCCATGTAAATCCGACCGATGTATTCCCCCAAGATGCCAATACCGATTAATTGCACGCCGCCCAATAACAGAATCGCGGTCATCAACGACGTATAGCCTGGAACGTCATTACCGAAAACGATTTTATCCAGCACTCGGTAGGCGGCATATAACAGCGAGAATACCGAAACGGCGCCACCGACATAGGTCCAGACTCTTAAGGGAACGGTGCTGAACGAAGTGATGCCATCCAACGCCAGGTTCCATAACTTCCAGCCATTAAACTTAGTGCTGCCCGTGGCTCGCGCGGCGCGGTCGTATTCAATAATAACGGTCTTGAATCCGGCCCAGGACAGCACGCCTTTCATGAACAGCTGTTGCTCCGGCAACGTTCTTACAACATCAACCACCTTGCGATCCATCAGGCGAAAGTCACCGACGTTTTCTTCGATCTTAGTGCTGGCGATGACGTTAAGTACCTGATAAAACATTGAAGCGGCGTGGCGTTTGAGGTAGCTGTCCGAAGAGCGATCGTGTCGTTTCGCCAACACCACATCGGCGCCGTTTTCCCATTCTCGAATCAGTAACGGCAGCACGTTGACCGGATCCTGAAGGTCGACGTCCATGGGAATCATCGCCGCCCCAGTGGCGTATTCAAGACCGGCAAATAGTGCTGCCTCTTTGCCAAAATTACGGGAAAAATCTACCAACAGAACATTGTCATCTGCCATCGCCAACGCCTGAGCAAACTCGCCTGTGAGGTCTGAGCTCCCATCATTCACAAAAACAATTTCAACGGTATAGCCAGCTAAAAGAGGCTCCTGCCGGACCGTTTGATAGAACAGCGCAATCGCTTGCTCTTCGTTGAACACCGGGACGATCAATGAAATCTTCAAGGGCTGCTCTCTCGAAAGATAACGCGCTTGGAATAGAGGAAGCCGCACACAAGGCTAATTGCCGAGAACAGCATCCAGGTAGCTAATGGAGGGAACAGATAAAGGTCGCCGACATAACCGACACCTAAGCTTAGCAGCCCCATGAAGGCGACGAATCTCAGATAGCGTGACCACGTTTTCTGGGCGTTGAAGGTGTATTGGGCGTTGGCATAGAACGAAAATGACACAGCGACAGCAAAACCACACAGGTTGCTGTATGCCTGACTGACGCCCATGCCTACGTGGAATGTCAGAAACACAACGCCATGAATTAGCGTGTTGATCAGCCCTATGACTACGTAGCTCGCGAACTGTTTTTCTTGTAGTTTCATGTTCGACCCGCAACTTCAGGCCAAGAGGGCCTATTCCAAAACAGCTAACTTGAACATCTTGTTAATTCATTATCTGTCAGAGCGAAATGTTAGACCCTACTAAGCAGTAGTATCGAAAACTGTTGGCCCAGTTCCTATTCATCCGACCAACAGCCCGTGGGACATTCTCCAATACCCTTTTTTGCGTCCAGTTAGCCATCAAGCGCAACCAGCGCGCTGCCAAATACCAAGCTCGCAGCATTGGGCCACTGTGCTTGCATCGCGACAGCGCGGGCCGAAGACGGGACGGCCCCCTATAGGGTTAGCGAATGAAGCGACGCAGCTTTTCTGATGCATCACGTCGCCTCTTATTTCAATCAAGCCCTAAACTGCAGCCCCCACCGCACCCGCCACTGGAACTTTCGGCGCCAGCTTGAACACGTAGAACAACACCGTCAGCACCACGAGGAATGCGGGGCCGAAATAGAGGGCAATGCGGGTTTCTTCGAAGTACGCCATCAACCCCACAACAAACAACAGAAACGCTAGCGCCAAGTAGGAGCTAAGTGGCCATAGCCACATGCGAAATTTCAGCTGACTGACTTCGGTTTTGCTCAGGCTGCGACGGAATTTGATTTGCGCCAGCAGAATCATGGCCCAAGTCCAGATGGCGCCAAAGGTAGCGATGGCGGTGACCCAGACGAAGACTTTTTCTGGTGCCAAGTAATTTAGGAACACGCCGATCAGCAGCGCAAAAATCGACAGCAGCAGCGCACGCCGGGGTACGCCGTTGGGGGCCGTGTGGGCAAAACCACGGGGGGCCTGGCCATTTTGCGCAAGGCTATAAAGCATGCGCCCAGTGCTGAAAATCCCGCCATTGCAAGATGACAAGGCGGCGGTCACCACCACGAAATTGATGATCCCTGCTGCAGTCTTGATGCCTAGCCGTTCGAACGTCATCACGAACGGACTGCCTTGGGTACCGATATCGCTCCACGGATAAATCGACAAGATCACGAACAGTGCACCGACGTAGAACAGCAAAATCCGCCAGAACACCGAGCCGATGGCGCTAGGAATAGTTTTCTGGGGGTTCTTGGCTTCGCCAGCGGTGAGGCCAATCATTTCGACGCCCAGGTAAGCGAACATGACCATCTGCAGAGACATAAAAATGCCCTGCACGCCGTGAGGCATGAAGCCACCGTGGCTCCAAAGGTTGGAGATGCCCAGCGCAACGCCATTATTGCCGAAGCCAAACGCGATCACGCCGATGCCGCCAACGACCATGGCAATAATAGTGACGATCTTGATCAGGGCGAACCAGAACTCAAACTCCCCGAAGGCTTTGACGGCGATCAAGTTGACGGTGCCCATGCTCATCAAGGCGGCCAGCGCCCAGATCCAGCGTGGCGTGTCGGGAAACCACACGCCCATGTAAACAGCGACGGCGGTAATTTCCGCGATGCAGGTCACCAGCCACAGAAACCAGTAGTTCCACCCCGTGAGAAAGCCTGCCAGCGGACCCAAGTAATCTTGCGCGTAACGGCTGAACGAACCGGCGACCGGATTGTGTACGGCCATTTCGCCCAGGGCGCGCATGATCACTAGAATTGCTAAACCACCAATAATGTAGGACAGCATGATCGCCGGTCCCGCCATTTGAATCGCCTTGGCAGACCCCAGAAACAGCCCGACCCCAATACAGGCACCTAACGCCATAAGGCGGATATGCCGCTCACCCAAGTCTCGTTTAAGCGGACCGTCCTGGACAGTTTCTGCCTGCAAAGCGTGCTTGCCGACTGGCATAAATTACAACCTCGTATTGTTATTGGATGTAGTCAGTCAACAGCTCAAGCATGGCCGGGCAAACCCGACCAATGCATCTGAACGCCCCGACCAACAACAACGCCGATTCAGGTGCGGTTAACACTCACGACATTGGGTGCGCAGTATAAAAATCTGAAGCCAGTTGTTTTAACTGTAAAAACATTTCTATTCAGCGATAACTCATGACGTAGACAGGTTTAGCAGGCAGATATATCAGCGCCTTGGTTTTGGACGCTTAAATTCACCGCTTTCCTCACATTGCCTTGTGCAAAACCGCTAATAGCGTATTGATATCAAACGTTTTTACAAGAGTCGGCCGCTACAAATTTTTCGGCGGCGGCAGCCAGCGTCTACGCTTGTATGAGGTGCGATTAACATGATTAACCGGGCCAATCGATATGGGCGCTTTGTGGCATTCCGATTCGAAGAAGACTCCAGTCGCCGCTGATAGTCTTGATGACGCTTCATTGCCAAAACGTCCTCGTGTTAAACGGTACGGATGGCGTCTGTTTTGGCTGCTATTGCTGGTTGGCTTGGTCGCGCTGGGTATCGCGGTTTCTTCAGAAATCCACAGCTCCAGGCTGCAAGCACGAGAGTTCAGCCGTTTCGGCAGCGAACTCGGCTACTCCATGCAAAAAGGTCCGAGCAACGCTATCGCCTATCCTGGAGATGGCCCTTTCGACAAACGCCTGGGTTATTCCGCGATGGGGGAGTTTCTGCCGCGCCTGCTCAAGCGCGACTACCTGATCACCCAGCAAGTACGCTTCTCATCCGACCTTCTGGGCTACAGTCAGCGCGGCTTTTTCGCGCCCTATCAGGAGAAGATTCAGGCCGGTTTATCGATTACCGATTGCCAAGGATCGCCGCTCTATCAGTTTGTGTATCCGCAGCAGCTTTACCCTGATTTCTCGAGCATCCCGCCGTTGGTGGTGAACAGCTTGTTGTTTATCGAGAACCGGGACTTGCTTGACCCAAACCAACCGCAGGCAAATCCCGCTGTCGATTGGCCACGATTTGCCAAAGCAGCGGCCTCGCAGGTGGCCAAGCTGTTCGCCTTGGGCGGCCAATCTGCAGGCGGCAGCACCTTGGCCACGCAGCTAGAAAAGTACCGTCATTCCCCCGATGGCCTGACCCAGTCGGGCGCTGAGAAACTTCGACAAATGATTTCCGCGAGTGTCCGCGCCTATCAAGCCGGCACGCAAACGATGGATGCCCGGCAACGGGTAGTCCGGGATTATCTCAACAGCGTGCCGTTGTCTGCGGTGCCCGGGCATGGTGAGGTGCATGGCTTGGCTGAAGGTTTACGCGTGTGGTACGGGGCTGATTTTGATGAAATAAATCAGCAACTACGTGCCACCACGCAGGATACGAAAAACCTTGCCAGGCGCGGTCTCGCTTTGCGCCAAGTGTTGTCGCTGGTCATTGCGCAACGCCGACCGTCGCATTACCTGTCCCGCGGCCGCGAGGAGTTGGCCCAGTTGACCGACAGCCACATTCGCCTGCTGGCGCGCAATGGCGTGATTGATCAAGCGCTGGCAGGGGCCGCATTGGACAGCGTGGTGACTTACCGCGATTGGACGCAGCAACCGACGATCCAGCTCATCGAAACCGACAAAGGCATCAGCGTCGCCCGTAGCCGATTGTCGACGTTGCTAAACCGCCCACTGTACGACCTCGACCGACTCGACCTGGCGGCGACCAGCACGTTGCAAAACAGCCTGCAAACCCGCGTCAGTCAGTACCTTCAAGACTTGGCGGACCCTGCGTTGGCGGCAACGCTAGGTTTGATCGGCGACCACCTGCTGACCCCGACCAACACCGCGCAGGTTCGTTATAGCTTCACCTTGTTCGAGCGCGACCCAGACGGCTCAAGGGTCCGGGTGCAGACCGACAGCACCGACCAGCCGTTCGACATCAACGAGGGCAGCAAGCTGGAACTGGGTTCTACGGCCAAGATGCGTGTGCTCACCACTTACTTGGAAATCATCTCCGAGTTGCACGAACGCTACGCCGGACAAAGCCTTTCGGCATTGAACAAAGTCCCGGTGGAGGAACCTGATCGACTGACCCGTTGGTCTGTCGACTACTTGAAACAGAACAAGGACCAAGACCTGTCGAAAATGCTTTCAGCCGCGCTGGATCGGCAATATTCGGCCAGTCCCAACGAAGGTTTTTTCACTGGCGGCGGCATGCATCATTTCCATAACTTCCGTAACGAAGATAACGGCCGCAGCCCGAGTTTGCGCGATGCACTGCGCGAGTCGATCAACTTGCCGTTCATTCGTTTGATGCGTGATCTGGTGCGTTACAGCATCTATCAATCACCTAACAGCAGCGCGCAATTGCTTAAAGATGATGACGATCCTCATCGCCAGGAATACCTCAGTCAATTCGCTGACCGCGAAGGCACGGTGTACCTGCTGCGCTTCTGGAAACGCTACAAGAACAAGTCGACTCAAGAGCGTCTAGAAACGTTCCTGGACAGCATTCATCCCACCGCTATTCGAATGGCTGCGGTACATCGCTATCTGTTACCGGAAGCCCATCAGGACACCTTCAACGCTTTCGTCCGCGCGCACTTGGCCGAGAGCAAAGTCCCCATCGACAAATTGACCGATACGCGCCTGGACGCGCTGTATAAAAGCTACGGGCCCGGCGCTTATGACCTGCCGGATCAGGGTTTTATCGCCAAAGTCCACCCACTGGACCTATGGTTAGTGGGCTACTTGTTGAAACATCCAGATGCGCAGTTCAAAGAGGTGGTGGCTGCCAGCGAAATGGAGCGTCAGGAGGTTTACAGCTGGCTATTTAAAAGTCGTCACAAGAGCGCGCGTGATAGCCGGATTAGGACCATGTTGGAGATCGAAGCCTTTACCGACATTCACAAACGCTGGCAGCGCGTAGGGTATCCATTCGACCACCTGGTGCCATCTTTGGCGACGGCCATTGGCAGCTCTGGCGACCGCCCGGCAGCTTTGGCTGAACTGATCGGGATCATTCAAAACGACGGCGTGCGCCTGCCGGTGTTACGCGTTGACAGCCTGCACTTTGCTGCTGGAACGCCTTACGAAACGCAACTGATCAGCAATCCCGATCTAGGTAAACGTGTGCTGCCATCGGAAGTGGCGACGGCCATGCGTGAAGCGCTGTCGCAAGTGGTGGACGCTGGAACCGCGAAGCGTGTGCAAGGGAGTTTCAAACTCGCGGACGGCAGCACGCTAGCCATGGGCGGCAAAACCGGCACCGGCGATAACCGACTCGAAAGCATCGGCGCACGCGGTAGAATCTTGGGCTCGAAGTCCATCAACCGCACCGCCACCTTCGTGTTTTATATCGGCGACAACCACTTCGGCACTTTGACCGCATTCGTCCCGGGGCGAGCTGCGGAGGCCTTTAAATTCACCTCCGCGCTGCCGGTCCAGGTGCTTAAGGGTATGGCACCGATTCTTAATCCTTACCTGACGCCCGGCACCCGCACCGAATGCCAAGTGCCAAGCCCTCCTTTGCAAACCAGCGCCCGATAAAAACCATTTCGTCTCTGCCTCTTGCAAAATTCTTAAGATATATCTTAAGTTACATCTAACTGATGCAAGAGACAGAAAAAATGAGAGACCCAGGTGATCACCCCCACCACCATTTCCAGCACCGCGAACATGGTGATGGCCGAGATGGTTTCGAAAAACGCCCAGGACGCGAACGCGGCGGCCGTGGCCCTCGCGTCTTCGCCCCTGGCGACCTTAAATTATTGCTGTTGGCATTGATCGCGGAGCAACCGTGCCATGGCTACGACCTGATCCGTCAGATCGAAGGCATGTTCGACGGCGCCTACAGCCCCAGCCCCGGTGTGATTTATCCGACACTAACGTTTCTTGAGGAAAGCGAGTTAATCCTCGGGGACGCCATTGCCGGCAAGAAGCACTACACCGTGACCGAGGCAGGCCGCCAATCATTGGCTGATCAGGCCATTGCCCTGGACGGCGTGCGAATGCGCATCGACGTTAGCAAACGCTCGCTGCGTGGTCATGACCGGCCACCGGAAATACACGAGGCTGTGCATAACCTTCGGCACGCGCTGCAACTGCATCACGGACGCTGGAGCGCGGAAGAAATCCTGCGGGTACGCGACCTGCTGAACAACACCGCCAAAGCCATTGTCGATGGCCCGCTGGACACCTCGGAGAAGTCTCAATGAATTCACAAACATCGCTTGCTTCACAAGCCGCGCAGCCGCAAGGTATTCACCGTGTCAGTCATGACATCAAACGGCGCAAACTGGAAGTCATCCGGGTCTTTGACCTGACGCCCCGGATGCGCCGCGTGACCTTTAGCGGTCCGCAACTCGAGGGTTTCATCAGCTTGGGCACTGATGATCATGTGAAATTAATCTTCGCCCAAACCCCGGAGGAACAGGCAACGCTCGATACCTTTGTTCCCGGAGCGTCCGATGACGGCCCGCGTCCCACCATGCGCGATTACACGCCTCGCCGTTACGACCCGAAGGCTGGCGAACTGGACATTGATTTTGTGCTACACGGCGAAGGCCCTGCAGCTACCTGGGCAACCCAGGCGGCACCAGGACAGTTTCTGCACATCGCTGGCCCGCGTGGCTCGATGATCGTGCCGGATATCTTCGACAGCTACTTGTTGATCGGCGATGAAACCGCACTGCCGGCCATCGCCCGTCGCGTAGAAAGCCTGCCGGCTAACCGTGCAGCGTTGGTCGTCATGGAAATCGAAGACCCGGCTGAACAGCAGGCATTCAACAGCGTTGCGCAGGTCGACGTGATTTGGGTGGTTCGCAGCGAGCAAAACCTGGTGGATGTCGTTCGCAGGCTGGAAATGCCAGAGGGCGAACTGTACGCCTGGGTCGCCACCGAAGCGGCCTTGTCCCGCAAAATCCGGCGGGTGTTGCTGAACGAGTTTGGTCTCAGTGAAGCGCTGGTGAAGACGTCGGGGTACTGGCGGGTGGAAGGTGAGGATGAGTGAACGCACGATAAAAATTTACGTGTTGGCGAGAGGTTCGCCCCCTCCCAACACTTTGGCTCTACCGGTGGGTCTGCATTCGGCCTTTCAATCTATCAACCGCCAGCAACACACCTGAAATAAGCAGAAAGCCCACCAACACCCCCAGCGCGTTAAAAAACGTCTGTGGATAACCCAAGCTGCTGACATCAATAAACGGGTACATGTAGTCGCTGATCAAATAGCCGCGAAGCAAGGCATAGGCAAAATACGCCAGCGGATAGATGACCCAAAGCAGCACATGCTTTATGCGCAGTGTCCCTTTTGGAACGTAAACCCACCAATAAAACAGAAACAGAACCGGCAGGATGTCGTGCAGTAACTCATCGGCAACCCGCTGCAAACCGTGGGGTTGCCATAAAGGGCGTAGCAACAGGTTATACGCGATGCTTACCAATACGATGTTCGCAGCGACGCCGCTGCTGACCCAAGGCGTGCGAAAAAATCGATGAGCGCATGAGCCCCTGGAGGTGATTGCGCAGGTCAATACGGTCGCTACCAACGTGTTGGTAGTGACGGTGAAAAAACTGAAAAAACGTACCACTCCGGCCGATAGGCTGGCTTGGTCAACCCAGCGAGCGAACAAGACCAAGTAGAGCTGAAGGGCCAACGCCGACCAGCCCAGAATGGCGGCGATGAGGGTGTAACGCCGCGGCCCTCGCGCCATCTGAGTATGTTGACTGAGTATCATGGTTGTCCTTGAATTCGGGTAACACCAAGCACGAGCACTTAGCCCTTGCTGCGTTGCAATTTTAGGTACAAACCTTCGACTTTTTCGCGCGCCCAAGGAGTTTTGCGCAGAAATGTCAGGCTCGACTTAATGCTTGGGTCACTTTTAAAGCAGCGGATATCAATTTTTTCAGCCAATCCTGACCATTCGTAATGGGCAACCAGCGCGGTAAGAATCTGCTCAAGCGTTACGCCATGCAGGGGATTACTGTTGGATGTCATCATGCGGAACCTTCGACCTGACCTTTAATATGGACGGGACTGCGTCCCTTAGGTGCGCACCTTAGCTGAGGGCTTAGGCTGCGCAAAGCGACAAATGTGCCCTGCGCCGTTTACCACTGCCACTGAACCAGCCCGTTACCACATCCCTGATTTTTCTCCCAAGATGAGATCTCTAACTCATCAACGGTGAGTAATCAATTAATACGCTTCAAGGAGCTGCCATTCAGGGCCAACCTGAACTCTGCGCACCTTGCGATGCCTATGAACAAACCCCCCGAGAATCCTGATCAAGGTGCCGTGTTCCCGAGCGATTCAAATCGGCGGTTTTTACTAGAGCGAATCTGACTGAGCCAAGTTCGTAAGCAAAGCAATATCAAATGCAGCGGCGACCCTTAATTTTCATGGAGAAACACACTATGAGCACTGATGGTGCTTTAAGCAGAAACCGGTTGTTACCGACATTGCTAGGGCTGGTGTTCCTGCTAATGGGCTTGGCCATGTTGGCGGGCGGTATAAAACTGACCCAGTTGGGCGGTTCTCTGTATTACCTGATAGCAGGTATCGGCATTGCCATTACCGGCGTGCTGCTGATGATGGGGCGTCGCTCTGCATTGGGCTTGTACGCACTGGTACTGTTCGCCAGTACATTGTGGTCATTATGGGAAGTGGGCCTGGATTGGTGGCAATTGGTCCCACGCCTGGCACTGTGGTTCGCTATGGGTGTTGTGCTGCTGTTGCCCTGGTTTCGCCGTCCATTGCTTGAGCGTGGGCAGCAGCCTTCAGCGACAGGCACCCGGGCACTGAGCCTGGCGGTGATCCTTGCAGGCCTGGCCGCGCTGGCCAGCCAATTCACCAACCCAGGTGAAATCAAAGGTCAACTGGACCGTGAAACCGCAGGCACTACCAGCGCCGCGCCGGCCATGCCCGACGGCGACTGGCAGTCCTACGGTCGCACTGCGTTCGGTGACCGCTACTCACCTCTGGCGCAAATCACCCCGGAAAACGCGAGCAAGCTGGTACCAGCCTGGACTGACCGGACCGGGGATATTCCTGGGCCCAACGATCCAGGTGAGACCACCGCTGAGAACACCCCGCTGAAGGTCAACGGCATGTTGTACGTCTGCACGCCGCACAGCATGGTAATCGCGCTTGACCCGGATACCGGCAAGGAGTTGTGGCGTTTCGATCCGAAGATTAGTACGCAAAAAGCGGCCAACTTCAAAGGTTGGGCGCACATGACTTGCCGTGGCGTGGCCTATCACGATGACGCCGCTTACACGACTGCAACGGCTCCGGCACAAAGTCCGAAGGCAGCAGCAGCTGTCGCCGCCACTATAAGTTCGTGCCCTCGTCGTCTATTTTTGCCAACGGCTGACACCCGTCTGATTGCATTAAATGCCGACACCGGCAAACTGTGCGAAGACTTCGGCGACAAAGGCTCCATTGACTTAGGCGCTAACATTGGCACCTTCGCCCCAGGGGGTTACTACTCCACATCGCCACCCGCTGTGACGCAGAACTTGGTGGTGATCGGTGGTCACGTGACTGACAACGTCTCCACGGACGAGCCTTCCGGCGTTATTCGTGCGTTCGACGTCCACACCGGTCGCCTGGTGTGGAACTGGGACAGCGGCAATCCGAACGACACTACCCCAATTGCACCAGGCAAAACCTACACCCGCAACTCGCCCAACATGTGGTCAATGTTCGCAGTCGATGAAAAGCTCGGCATGCTCTATCTGCCAATGGGCAACCAGATGCCTGACCAATGGGGCGGCAATCGTACCCCTGAATCAGAGATATTCAGCGCAGGCTTGACCGCGCTGGATATCAAAACCGGTCATGTTCGCTGGACCTTCCAGTTCACGCACCACGATCTGTGGGACATGGACGTTGGTGGCCAGCCAACACTGATGGACATCAAGACAGCTGGCGGCATGAAGCAAGCGGTACTCGCGTCGACCAAGCAAGGCAGTATCTATGTACTTGACCGGACTAGCGGTCAACCAGTCGTGCCTATCAATGAAATTCCGGTCCCACAGGGCGCAGTGGCTAGCGATCATACTTCACCGACTCAACCCAAGTCGGACCTGAACTTCATGCCTCCACCGCTGAAAGAGCGCGACATGTGGGGCGTGACACCGTTTGACCAAATGCTGTGCCGAATTGATTTTAAGTCAATGCGCTATGACGGCCCCTTCACCCCGCCATCACTGCAAGGCTCGATCGTTTATCCGGGTAACTTTGGCGTGTTCGACTGGGGCGGTATTTCGGTCGACCCAGTCCGTCAGATAGCCTTTGTCAATCCGGACTACATGGCCTTCACATCACGGTTGGTCCCGGCAGCGGACATTGCGGGGGGGCCAGGCCGGAAAAGTGAAACCGAAGGTGTGCAGCCCAACACCGGCGCGCCGTATGGCGTGATCCTCCAAGCAATGCTGTCGCCATTGGGTTTGCCATGCCAAGCGCCAGCATGGGGTTATGTGGCTGCTGTGGACCTGACCAACCACACCACAATCTGGAAACACAAGAACGGTACCGTGCGTGATAGCTCGCCAATTCCGATTCCACTGACCTTGGGCGTACCCAGTTTGGGCGGCACCTTCATCACCAAAAGTGGCGTAGCGTTCCTTAGCGCAACCCTTGACCAGTACTTGCGTGCGTATGACGTTCGTAACGGCAAGCAACTGTGGGAAGGTCGCCTACCAGCCGGCGGTCAGACCACACCGATGACCTACACCGGCAAGGACGGCAAGCAATACGTGCTGGTCATGGCCGGTGGTCATGGCTCGTTAGGAACTAAACAAGGCGATTACATTTTGGCGTTCAAACTGCCAAATTGATGCGTTCTAGCGGTCAATAAGAAGGCGACTACCAGCAGGTAGCCGCCTTTTTTTGACGAATTCAGTTCGACCGCTGTACTTTCGCCGAAATAGGAAGTTGATCCGGAATCTGTCTGCTGCGCCTGCCGAAAAAGATTCGCCTGCGGTGTCACTTCTCAATAACTTCGCCACGCAACGGCGCCAGCTTGGCGATTAAGCGATTTTGGGTGGGTACCGGAATGTGCTGAGTGTCCATGGCATCGATCAGATCTTCAACCAAGGCGTTGAAATCGCTGCGGGTCAAGTGCTGGCCTTTATGGACTTCAGCCATGCTATCGCCGGTGTAGCGACAAGGGCCGCCGGCTTCCTCGCAGAACTTCTCAACCAATTTATCGCGCAGACGGACCACATCGACTCGCTTGAAATGCTCGACGATGCGCGGGTCTCGAGCAATGTTCAGCAACATGCCTTCTACGATGCGTTGAAGCCCGGCACGCTGACCAAGGGCGAGGTAAAGACTGTCATCGTGCGACGGCGTTTGCGCACAACCAGCCAGCACGGCAATCAAAAACCCCAACAGCAGACGCATGTTAAAAACTTCCTTGCACGGACAAATACGTGCCGTTCTGACTCTTCAAGGTGGCGATCTCGCCCAGCCGCGCATAGGCCAACACGAACGACAGGTGCTTGTTCGGAAAATAACCAACGAACAAATCTTTCCAGTCGCTCTCACCGGAGAACGACAGGTTGTCCGGCTTCTCGCGGTATTCCATGCCCATCGCCCAGTGTGGGTTAAATAGCACGGCGACCGAGCCTTCCTTGAGTAAGCTGCGGGTGTCATTAAGGTCTCCGCCAAAACCAAGCAACCCCAACTCGTTAGCGCGACTGTAACGCACACCACCATTGAGCAGCAGGTTGTAACCAAACGCCGCACCAATGAACATACGGCTCGCCGTCAAATAACCCTCGACGTCGGATGCACGTCTGGCGCCCGCCAGTTGCGAAACTAAAAAGTCGTCTTGATGTTTGTATTCCAGGCCCAACGAGACTTGTGGCAGGTCATCGTAAATAACGTCCCCGAACAACCGCACTTTTAGCCCAAAAATGTCTTGGCTCAAGCTGTCTCGGGGAAGATGCAACTTGCCCGCCAGCGACCCAATGTCCAACCGCTGGTGCGCGTACGACATCTCGACGCGGTTATCAAACGCTACAGCCATGCCTGCCACATCCAGGGCGTAGTCCGGCAAGTCAATATGGGTGGCGAACACAGAACTGCCCCACTCGCCCGCCTCGCCGTACCCGGCCAAAACCGCCCACGGCGTGACCCCTCCGCCAGCGGCGCCCTCGATGCTGCTGGCACCCCCGGTGGCAATCAACCGACCTTGATCACCTTCGGCGCTCGTACAGAACAAAATGGCCAAACCGCTTAACACCAAGCACAGACGACAACCCATAAATCAGTGCACCATCAGGCTTAGTGGACTTAACGGCTGTGCAATCCACACCTCAAACGCCGCGGCGGTCAGCGGACGACTGATCAGGTAACCCTGAGCAGTGTCGCAGTGCCAACGTTCAAGGAGGCGCAGGCTGCGTTCATACTCGACGCCTTCGGCCACCACTTTGAGCCCCAGGTTATGACTCATCTCAATGGTCGAGCGGACGATGACCGCGTCTTCACTGGTCTCGTCCAGGTCACGGACAAACGACTGATCTATTTTGAGTTCCTGCACCGGTAGACGCTTGAGGTGCGCCAATGACGAATAGCCCGTGCCGAAGTCATCTACCGACAGGCTGATGCCACATTCACGCAAAAGGTGCAGCACTTTCAATGCGTGTTCGGGTTCGCGCATGACGGCGCTTTCGGTGATTTCAAAGATCAATTGATCGGCCGGAACCTGGTACTGGTGAAGCAAAGCCGACACACGCCCGACGAGTTCGTCGCTGAGCAAATCGTCTGCTGAAATGTTCAGGGATATCTGCACCTGCAAGCCGCGGCGGTTCCATTGAGCCCACTGGCGCATGACTTCTTCAATGACCCAATGGGTCAACAAATGAATGCTGCCAGTGCGCTCGGCAAGAACGATAAACTCCAGCGGAGAAACCAAACCGAATTGGGGATGCTGCCAACGTAACAGTGCTTCGGCCTGGCGCACCCGCCCCTGACGGATGTCCAGCTTGGGCTGGTAATGCAAAACCAACTCGTTATTGGCCGCTGCATGACGCAAATCGCGAATCAGGCTGATCTGGCGTTGGTGGGCCACATCGCGCCCCTGTTGATAGATTTGCAAACGACCCGGCAGAAGGGCGGCATCTTGTCGTGCAATGGCAGCTCGGCTGAGCAACTCCTGCGGCGCGGCACCGTCGGCTGGATATACCGCAATACCCACACAGCAATCCAGCGACAAGTCATGACTTCCTATCCGCTGGGGCTTAAGCAAGAGTTGCTGCAATTTGTCGGCCATAGCGACGGCGCCATCACTGCTGGTATTTTCCAGCAACAGCAAAAACTCATTGGCAGTGAGTCTCGCCACTGTGTCGCCAGGACGTAGAACTGCCTGCACCCGAGCACTCACTCCTTGCAGCATATGATCAACACCTTCAGCGCCGATGCTTTCATTGATCGCCCTGAAGTTGACAATATCTAGATACAGCAACGCCACTGGCCGCTCAGCAGCAATCGAACTGCCCAGACGCTCCATGGCCAATGCTCGGTTAGGCAAGCCGGTGAGAGTATCGTGAAGGGCGTTGTGTGCCAGTTGCTGTTCGCGCTCAGCGATGCCGCTTTGCATCAAGTTAAAAGCACTCGCGAGTCGACCTAATTCATCGCTGCGCTCGAGAACCAGCGGCGTTTGATAATCGCCTTCACCAATGCGTTCTGCCGCTTGCGCCAATGCACGCACCGGTAATGAAACGTTGCGCGCCAGTAGCAGAGCTCCGGCCAGCGACGCCAATAGGGCAGCGAGGGCGATCCAGATAATTTTTTCGTCTAGCGAAGCGAACGCTTGCATGGCCCGATCCACCGGACTTTGCAGCAGGGCGATCACTTGTCCGTCTTCAGGATTACCTGAATTGACCAAGGCCAGCGACTGACTGAGAAAGCGTTGATTCATATGCTGGGTCAGGTGCATTTGCCGACCTTGAGACGTGTCGAGCATCACGCTGTTGAGGCTGCTATAAAGTGAATCGGGCTGGGTGCTGACCATTTGCCCTGATTGCTGACTATCAACGGCAAGAAACGAAACTTCCAGACCGCTTAGAGAGCGCAGTTCTTGGGCAAAATCGATGTCAATTGCAAAGCCCATCACCACCCGGCCAATGGGCAACGGCGCTAGAACAGTACTTTCCACCAAGAGATGCGGCTTGCCATCTAGCGGCACGATCAGTGCCGAGGGACTGTTGCGAATTTGGCGCAACGCCTCGTCAAAACGGAACTGGCTGCCTTCAGGGATCTGATCCACGGTGCTAGCCAAGACTTTGCCATCCATGCTCAGCAGGAACATGTCACTGGCGTTGATCCGTGCGCCATGATTAAGCAGGACCGAGCGGATGGTCGCTGAATCGCCGCTGGCTACAGCGTCCCGAAAACCGAAATCTGCTGCCACCAATTGCACGCCATCGCGCAATTGTCGGCCACGTATATCCAGCAAACTCTGGAATACGCGGGTACCCACTTCCAACTGTTCTTCGGCCTGAATCCGCACCGCATTATCGGTGGCCACCTTGACCGCAAAATACACGGCGCCAATCACCACCAGCATTAACAGGATCAATACGCAAGCGATGCGCGCCTGAAAACTACTGCGAAGGTTCATTCATGTGCGGCCTTATTAAAGGCGTCGCCAAAGGCACTCGACGCCGGGGGGCGGTCCGTACCCGTGTCTTTGGGTTGTACCGTCAGCGTGAATCGTTGGCGCAACCCTTTGACCGGGACGTCGATCTCGCCACCCGATGTTGATTGCATATCGGGCGAATCAGGATGCCAGAGCGTTACTTTGTAATGCCCAGCAGGCAGTTGGTCGAATTTAATCGCACCGTCACCACCGCTCACGGCAAACCATGGATCGTCAGTGACATAAATGTAGCCCAGCATAGAGTCGTGAATATTGCAGCCCAGCACCACCACACCCGGTTTGTCGAACAGCACCGGTAATGAGGGCGTTCCTCCGTATAGCCTTAGTTCAAAACGTTTGGCAGGGGAGAACGAATACACTTGATGGCGGACGTTATCGCTGTTGGGAAAGGCGACTTGCGTGCCGGAATGGACGGCTAGCACATGCGGTTCGAATTGCTGGTCGCGTTGGTCCATATCGGCTTTAAGTGCCAGCGCCAGGTTGCCTGATGGACCCTGCAGCGTCAGCACTGCAAAGTGCAACGGCTTGCCACTCTGGTCCACGATATCTGCATCGAAATTGGCGGCGGACGCGCCCATCGTGAAAATGACCGAATACATCACCAGGACAACTGTAGAAAAAACGCGAGGCATACCTGTATCCATTCCGTAGCTACAAAGCCGATTAACTGTACGCCTGCATTGGCAACGAAAGAACTAGCAGGACAGATTAGTGACATGCATTGAGAAGGTCACGCTTTTAAAAAGGCATTTAGCTACTACTGTCGTCGAGCCGTCTTAATCGTATCGGCATTTCAGACAGCAACCTAAGCCTAGTGAATCAATTTTATCAGGCCATTGAAACCTGCTATGGCGTGCCCCATTTAAACAGCATATCCAATAATGCAGGTGCCCCATGAGCGACCAGCAAAACGACTCAGCGACTGTGTCAGATGACGTTAATGCAGAACACGAAGTAGCTTCAGGCTCCACCAGCACCAGTTTGGCTTTGCCGGGACAAAGTCTTCCTGACAAGGTATACATCATTCCGATTCACAACCGACCATTCTTTCCGGCCCAAGTATTGCCGGTGATAGTCAACGAAGAGCCTTGGGCCGAGACCCTTGAGCTGGTCAGCAAGTCTGACCATCATTCCCTGGCCCTGTTTTTCATGGACGCGCCAGCTGACGATACCCGCCATTTCGATACCCAAGCCTTGCCCGAATACGGGACTCTGGTGAAGGTCCATCATGCCAGTCGCGAGAATGGCAAGTTGCAGTTCGTGGCTCAAGGGCTAAACCGCGTCCGCATCCGAACCTGGCTCAAACACCATCGCCCACCGTACCTGGTTGAGGTTGAATACCCGCAGACGTCCGTCGAAGCGACTGACGAAGTTAAGGCGTATGGCATGGCCCTGATCAATGCGATCAAGGAATTGTTGCCGCTGAACCCGCTATACAGCGAAGAATTAAAAAACTACCTGAACCGCTTCAGCCCCAACGACCCTTCGCCGCTCACCGATTTCGCCGCCGCACTGACCTCGGCCACCGGGGTTGAGTTACAACAAGTGCTCGATTGCGTGCCCATGCTCAAGCGCATGGAAAAAGTCCTGCCAATGCTGCGCAAAGAAGTCGAAGTGGCGCGACTGCAAAAAGAAATTTCCGCCGAAGTGAATCGTAAGATCGGCGAACATCAACGCGAGTTCTTTCTTAAGGAACAACTAAAAGTCATTCAGCAAGAGCTGGGCTTAAGCAAAGACGACCGCAGCGCCGACATCGAACAGTTTGAACAGCGACTGGAAGGCAAAACATTGCCGCCGCAGGCCCGCAAGCGCATCGACGAAGAGATGAGCAAACTCTCGATCCTCGAAACCGGCTCACCAGAATATGCGGTCACGCGCAATTACCTTGACTGGGCCAGTTCGGTGCCATGGGGTGTTTACGGTAAAGACAAGCTGGACCTCAAGCATGCGCGCAAGGTACTCGACCAGCACCATGCCGGGCTGGATGACATCAAGAGTCGCATTCTCGAATTCCTTGCGGTAGGCGCTTACAAAGGCGAGATCAGCGGCTCAATTGTGTTGCTGGTTGGCCCCCCCGGGGTCGGCAAAACCAGCGTCGGCCGCTCGATTGCAGAATCACTGGGGCGCCCGTTCTATCGTTTCAGCGTCGGCGGCATGCGCGACGAAGCAGAAATCAAAGGTCACCGTCGAACTTACATCGGCGCGCAGCCGGGCAAGTTGGTCCAAGCGCTGAAAGAAGTCGAAGTCATGAACCCGGTGATAATGCTCGACGAGATCGACAAAATGGGCCAAAGCTACCAAGGCGACCCGGCCTCAGCGCTGCTGGAAACCCTCGATCCAGAACAAAACGTCGAATTCCTCGATCACTACCTGGATTTGCGTCTGGACCTGTCGAAGGTGCTGTTCGTCTGCACCGCCAACACCCTGGATTCGATTCCCGGCCCGCTATTGGACCGGATGGAAGTGATTCGCCTATCGGGCTACATCACTGAAGAAAAGCTCGCCATCGCCAAACGTCACTTGTGGCCAAAGCAATTGGCAAAAGCCGGCGTGTCGAAAACCAGCCTGAGCATCAGCGACAGCGCGTTGCGTCAGGTCATCGACGGCTACGCACGAGAAGCTGGCGTTCGGCAGTTGGAAAAACAACTTGGCAAACTGGTGCGCAAAGCGGTGGTCAAGCTGATCGACAGCCCGAACCTGGTGATCAAACTCGGACCCAAAGACCTCGAAGCATCGCTGGGGACGGTGGTCTTCCGTAACGAACAAGTGCTATCCGGTACTGGCGTCATCACCGGCTTGGCCTGGACCAGCATGGGCGGCGCAACTTTGCCTATCGAAGCCACCCGTATCCACACGCTCAATCGCGGTTTCAAACTCACCGGGCAGTTGGGCGATGTGATGAAAGAGTCTGCGGAAATCGCTTACAGCTACGTCAGCGCCAACCTTGCGCAATTCGGCGGTGATCCACGATTCTTTGATGAGGCATTTGTGCATTTACACGTGCCCGAGGGCGCGACACCGAAAGACGGCCCGAGCGCTGGCGTAACCATGGCCAGCGCGCTGCTTTCGTTGGCGCGCAACCAGGCGCCTAAAAGGGGGGTGGCTATGACGGGAGAACTGACGCTGACTGGGCATGTACTGCCGATTGGCGGGGTACGTGAGAAAGTCATCGCCGCACGTCGGCAAAAGATCCACGAATTAATCCTGCCGGAACCCAATCGTGGCAACTTCGACGAGCTGCCGGACTACCTTAAGGAAGGTATTACCGTGCACTTTGCCAAGCGCTTTGCCGATGTGGCGAAGATATTGTTTTAAGGGTTAATCGCTTCGCCAACAAGTTGACTCCTACAGATCCAGTCCAACTTGTTGGCGAGAAAGGCTATGCTTTGTGTTCGTTGCATACGACTGGAGCCTCCATGACTGCCCGCCTGCTCGTCCCCCTGAGCCTCGCCCTGCTTGCTGCTTGCGTGCAACAACCCCGTCAAATCGTTAGCCTTGATAAGCAAAGTGATTGTCCGCTGAAGTTGAAATCAGGACAAACCTTACTCCTAACCCTGCCTAGCACACCCGAAACCGGCTATCGCTGGGCGGTGCAAAACCCCGCACCCGGTGTATTGCGTAGCTTGGGTCCAGAGGTTTACAGCAACCCGGAAAATGCCGGAGTGGTGGGTACTGCGGGCCAGTCGGCATGGCGTTATCAAGCAGCCAATGCCGGAGCCGGGCGCTTGATGATGGTTTATCAACAGCCTTGGGCACCTGAAGTCGCACCCGTAAAGACATTTGAGTGCGCTATTACAGTTAATTAACTTCCAATAAGCCTGATTTCTTTGAAAGTTGCCGAGGCCTGCGACTCGGTTGAGTACCGGTTGCGCTCTTAAACCACTGAAGTCATGCAGAGCATGGCAGCCTTCGGCAGCTTGCTCCTAAAAGCCACAAGTTTGCTTGGCGACAGTGCGACGTCGCATCCTGTGACTAACTTCGCTAAAATGCCGGCCTTTTTAACCTCCTCGCTGGAATCGCCGTGAGTAAAGAACCCGACCGCATTTTCGCCCAGCCACTGGCCCAGGTGCAGGACTTCGCCTTTAACGAAGACGTGGTGCGTGTTTTTCCTGACATGATCAAGCGTTCGGTGCCCGGTTATCCCACGATTGTCGAAAATCTCGGTGTGCTCGCAGCGCAGTTCGCCCAGCCAAACAGCGTGTTGTACGACTTGGGCAGCTCCCTTGGCGCGGTTACTCAGTCGTTGCGCCGCCATGTACGCAGCGAAGGTTGTCGGGTGATCGCTGTGGACAATTCGGCGGCCATGATCAACCGATGCCGTGAATACCTCAAAGCACAGGATTCGATGTTTCAAGAGCTGTTGCCGGTTGAGGTCATCGAAGGCGATATTCTTGCTTTGGAATTTCAACCAGCTTCGGTGGTGGCATTGAATTTTACGTTGCAATTCGTCGCCCCCGCGCAACGCCAAGCCTTGCTCAGCCGGGTCCGCCAATCACTGGTTCCAGGCGGCGCGCTGATCCTTTCGGAAAAACTGCGGTTTAACGATGATCAAGAACACGCTCTACTCACCGATCTGCACATCGCGTTCAAACGCGCCAACGGCTACAGCGAACTGGAAATTGCGCAGAAGCGCAGCGCCATCGAAAACGTGATGAAGCCCGACAGTCTTGAAGAGCACCGGGATCGCCTGCTGGCGGCCGGGTTTTCCAAAGTGGTGCCGTGGTTCCAATGCCTTAACTTTGCCTCTTTGATTGCCCTGCCATGATTGATCTCGCTCCACTAGTCCGCCGTTTGGCAGGCACTCCCTTGGCTGAGTGGGCAAATGGCCTGCAAACGCAACTCGATACCAAGATGACTAAAAGTCATGGCGATCTTGAGCGCTGGCAAGGCGCGCTGGATGCCTTGCCGTCGCTGAAGCCGACACGCGTCGACCTGACTGAAAGTTTCACGCTTGCTCTTGATAAGACTGACGACTGCGATGCTGACACCCGCGCACAACTGCGCACCGCGCTAATGGGCTTGTCACCGTGGCGCAAAGGGCCGTTCGATGTATTCGGCGTGCACATCGACACCGAATGGCGCTCCGACTGGAAGTGGTCGAGGGTGTCGCCGCACCTGGACTTGAAAGGCAAGCGGGTTTTGGACGTTGGGTGCGGTAACGGCTATTACCAGTGGCGCATGCTGGGTGCCGGGGCTGACAGCGTGATCGGGATTGATCCAAATTGGCTGTTTTTCTGCCAGTTCCAGGCCATGCAGCGTTTTTTACCCGACCTGCCTGCCTGGCACCTGCCGTTTACCCTAGAAGACCTGCCGGCCAACCTGGAAGGCTTCGACACTGTATTTTCCATGGGCGTGCTCTACCACCGGCGATCGCCGATTGATCATCTGCTGGCGCTGAAAGACTGTTTGGTCAAAGGCGGCGAGTTGGTAATGGAGACCTTGGTGGTGGAAGGCGACGTTCAGAAAGTACTGGTGCCTGAAGACCGCTACGCACAAATGCGCAATGTCTGGTTTTTGCCATCGGTGCCCGCGCTGGAATTATGGTTGCGGCGCGCAGGGTTTGTTGACGTGCATTGTGTCGATGTCAGTACAACCACTGTCGAGGAGCAGCGCGGGACTGAGTGGATGCGTTTTCAGTCGTTAAGCGACTATCTGGACCCGGGTGACCACAGCCGCACGGTAGAAGGCTTGCCTGCGCCGATGCGGGCCGTAATTGTGGCGCGTAAGCCGTAAGGCCTGGGTTCGGAATAAACCTTCGCCAATGAATTCGCTCCCGGACAGAAAGTGGCGTGGGAGCGAATTTTTTTCGCGAATAAGACCCATGTGGTCTAGCTGATCAGCCCTTGGCAGCCGCTGCCACTATCAGCGCTTTCATCTGCGCCACCGCCGATTTGAAACCCACAAATAATGCGTGAGCCACCAGCGCATGGCCGATGTTCAGCTCGTTGATGCCTCTGATCGCCGCAACTGCTTCAACGTTGTGGTAATGCAAACCGTGACCGGCATTGACGATCAGGCCTTGAGCCAGCCCGAACGCTACGCTATCTGCTATGCGCTGCAGTTCGTCTACAACGTCGCTAGGGGTCTGCGCATCAGCGTAACGGCCTGTATGCAATTCAATAGTCGGTGCGCCAATGCGTTTGGACGCCGCTATCTGCCGCTCGTCAGGGTCAATGAATAAAGACACTTCGCAACCGACTTTCGTCAGGCGATCGACAGCAGACTTGATTCGCGCTTCTTGCCCCGCGACATCTAAACCGCCTTCCGTGGTCAGCTCCTGGCGCGTCTCTGGAACTAGACAAATATTTGCCGGACGAAGGCGCTCGGCAAACGCGAGCATCTCTTCGGTGATGCCCATCTCGAAGTTCATGCGTGTTTGCAGCACATCTTTGAGCAACAGCACGTCGCGCTCCTGGATGTGACGGCGATCTTCGCGCAAATGTACAGTTATGCCATCAGCTCCTGCCTCTTCGGCATCCAGCGCGGCCTTTACCGGATCGGGGTAACGCGTGCCACGGGCCTGTCGCAGGGTGGCTACGTGGTCGATGTTCACGCCAAGAAGAATGCGAGTGCTTTGGGTCACGGATCTCTCCTGTCAGGTTGATCAAAAAAACAAGGCAGCATAAAGCCTGCTCACGGCTTACGAAACAATTCACGGCTAACCAGTGGCCGCCCACCCAAATGTACAGCGAGTGCCTGGCGCATCAGGCGTTTGGCTGCGGCCAGCGCGCCCGGTGCGTTCCAGTCCGCCTCAGCCATCGCCAACAACTCTACTCCCTGAAACACGCCGGGCTGCAACAACCAAACGCGCTCCAGCCCGGCATCCACTTGTAAGCGGTACATGCCATCTGCTGCCACAGGCTCACCGTTGATGTCAGCGTGTAGATCAAAGCCGTAACCGAGATCATCGAGCAAGCGCCATTCGAAAGAGCGCAACAAGGGTTCCAGCGGCCGACCTTCAGCCAATGCCAATAAAGTAGCGCCATAGTGGTTGAAAACAGCCGGATGTGGGACTTCAGGGGGTAATAGCCGAATTAGCAGTTCGTTCAGGTAAAGGCCACTGAAAAGTGCCTCGCCAATAAGCCAGGTCGAAAGGCCAGAGCTCTCCATGCGCCCGACATTCTTGAGCTCACCACGACCACGGAACTCGACTTCGAGCGGTACGAACGGCCGGGCCAAGGTGCCCGCCTTACCGCGTGCACTGCGCAAGACGGCGCGCAACAAGCCTTGAGGCGTGAGGAAGTCAACCAATGCGCTGCTTTCGCGGTACGCCCGGCTGTGCAGCACATAAGCAAGTTGGCCGGTTGGCGTGCTCATCGTTCAGGCAGGCTCGCAGATCGCAGCAATGGGAAGCGTAACGGATAACCGGTTGAGCCAAGCCCGGTGCCGGATCGACAAGGCGACCCCGCACCCGCCGTTCGGCTTAAAGGTCGGCGTAACCCAACGAACGCAAGGCGCGTTCGTCGTCGGACCAGCCGCCTTTGACCTTGACCCACAGATTGAGCATGACTTTGGAGTCGAACAGCAGCTCCATGTCACGGCGGGCGTCGGTACCGATACGCTTGATCCGCTCGCCCTTATCACCAATGATGATTTTTTTCTGCCCATCACGCTCTACCAGAATCAAAGCGTGGATATGCAAGGTTTTGCCTTGCTGCTTGAATTGCTCGATTTCCACCGTGATTTGATACGGCAGTTCGGCACCCAGCTGACGCATGATCTTTTCACGGACCAGTTCAGCCGCCAGGAAACGGCTGCTGCGGTCGGTAATTTGATCTTCCGGGAAAAAGTGATCGTTTTCCGGCAAGTGAGAAGCGATCAACCCTTCCAGTGCTTCAAGGTTGTGGCCCTGTTGCGCGGAAATCGGCACGATCTGCGCGTTAGGCAATTGGCCTTGTAGCCATTCCAGATGCGGCATCAACGCAGCTTTGTCTTCGAGACGATCCGTTTTGTTAATCGCCAGGATGACCGGACCTTGTACGTACTGAATGCGTTCCAGGACCATCTGGTCTTCGTCGGTCCAACGGGTACGGTCGACCACGAAAATCACCACGTCGACGTCTTTCAAGGCGGCCGAAGCGGTTTTGTTCATGTAGCGGTTTAGCGCTTTCTCGCCATTTTTGTGCATGCCGGGTGTATCGACGTAGACCGCTTGAATCGGGCCTTCGGTCTTGATGCCGAGCATGTTGTGACGGGTGGTCTGCGGCTTGCGTGAAGTAATCGCCAGCTTTTGGCCGAGAATGTGGTTCAGCAGCGTGGACTTGCCCACGTTGGGGCGGCCAACAATGGCAACATAGCCACAGCGAGTTGCGGTTGAATCAGTCATGGCCGTTCTCCACACCAAGGGCAATGAGTGCTGCGGCCGCGGCTACCTGCTCGGCAATGCGACGACTAACACCCTGACCCCGGCTTTTTTCATTCAATAAGTTGATCTCACACTCGACAAAAAACAGTCGGCAGTGCGGTTCGCCCTGAATATCCACCACTTCGTAACGTGGGAGGTCACAGGCGCGCGATTGCAAAAACTCTTGTAGGCGGGTTTTTGGATCTTTGTTGGTATCAACCAGGGTCAGGCTGTCGAACTCGGTGGTTAGCCAGGCCAGTACACGCTCACGCGCCATGTCCATGCCCGCGTCCAGATAGATTGCACCGATCAACGCTTCTAAGGCGTCGGCCAAAATTGATTCGCGACGGAACCCCCCGCTTTTCAATTCGCCGGAACCCAAGCGCAGATACTCGCCCAAGTCGAAACCACGGGCCAGCAATGCCAGGGTTTCACCCTTTACCAAGCGCGCCCGAAGCCGCGATAACTGGCCCTCTCGCGCCAGAGGGAAGCGGTCGAACAAAGCTTCCCCGGCGACAAAGTTCAAAATAGCGTCACCGAGGAACTCCAGACGCTCGTTGTTACGGCCGGCAAAACTCCGGTGTGTCAGGGCAAGGATCATCAGTTCCTGATCCTTGAAGGTGTAGCCGAGCTGACGCTCCAAGCGACTCAAGGATACGCTCACGGTTTTGCCACACTGAATTCGTGATCGAACTTTATCACCAGATCAATATTCTCGATCAGGGGTTCGCGATTCTCATATTTTAAATGGGCGAGGAACTGATTGTTCTGCACCGTCACACTTAACGCCTTGTTCAAATCCAAATCCCGAATGCTGTTGACCTCCATGCCCTTTCTGACATGGCTGTAAAAATCGCTGATCGTCGTAATTTCCAGCGTTTTGTCGGTATCGACCGAGCTAATAATATTCTTCAATGACATATAGTCGAGGTAATGCGGAATCACCTTGAACGCCGTGCTCGCCACAAAAGCGACCAGCGCCAATGTCAGCAACCAACCAAAGAACGACAAACCCTTTTGCGAAACGGCGGATGTCATATTCGACCTCAAGCGTAGCTGCTCTAATTGCAAGCAAGGTTGTTATGCCGCTGCCGGCGTTTCAGGCCAGCCCAAATGACATACGGCGCTGTTGTGAAACAGCGCCGTATTTACTTACTTGATCAAGCCGACCCGAGAGATATTCGGGAAATGACTAAGTTTCGGCTCAGGCCAGCTCATCCAGACAGCAAAGGCTTTACCCACAATATTCTTGTCGGGAACCATGCCCAACTCATCCTTGGGAATATTGGGATCGTCCCAAAAACGGCTGTCATTGGAGTTGTCACGGTTGTCACCCATCATGAAATAGTGCGCCGCAGGCACGGTCCACTCATGATCAGGTGGCGCACGGTAACGACTCATTTCCTGGCGAATCTGATGCTCGACTTCACCCAGTTTCTCTTGATAAAGCTCTGCGCTACCTAACGTGCCCGGTTCAGAGCCGATCAACTGTTTAGCGACCAACTCACCATTGATGAACAGGCGCTTGTCGTTGGTATAGCGAATTCGATCACCAGGCAAACCCACTACCCGCTTGATGTAATTAACGCTCGGGTCGCTAGGGTAACGAAACACCATGACATCGCCGCGCTGCGGGTTACCTATCTGGATCACTTTCTGATCCAGTACAGGCAAGCGAATGCCGTAGGAAAACTTATTCACCAGGATGAAATCACCCACGTCCAGTGTTGGCTTCATCGACCCCGAAGGAATCTGAAAAGGCTCTACCAGAAAGGAGCGCAAAATCAGCACGATGAATAGAACTGGAAAGAATGATTTGCCGTATTCAACCAACAACGGTTCTTTGTTTAGCCGCTCTACGATGGCGAGATCCGGCTGGCTGACGCTGCCCTGATAAGTCGTTATCGCGATACGCCGACGTGGCGCCAAAATGGCCAGATCGAGCAAAGCGAGCAAACCGCATACGAAAACGGCGATGACCAACAACAGCGGGAAATTTAGTGACATAGGACCTAACTATCCAACCTGAGCACTGCAAGGAAGGCTTCCTGTGGAATTTCCACATTACCGACCTGCTTCATGCGTTTTTTACCGGCCTTCTGCTTCTCGAGCAGTTTACGCTTACGGCTGACGTCGCCACCGTAACATTTGGCCAGTACGTTCTTTCTGAGCGCCTTGACCGTTGTACGCGCCACAACCTGCCCGCCAATGGCGGCCTGGATTGCAACATCGAACATCTGCCGCGGAATCAGTTCTTTCATCTTTTCGGTTAGCGCGCGACCTTTGAAGTTCGCGTTATCGCGGTGCACGATCAATGCCAACGCGTCGACTTTCTCACCATTAATCAACACATCAAGCTTGACCAGGTTTGCAGATTGGTAACGGTTGAAATGGTAGTCCAAAGACGCATAACCGCGGCTTACAGACTTGAGACGGTCGAAGAAGTCCAGAACCACTTCGTTCATTGGCAGGTCGTAGGTCACTTGTACTTGAGTGCCCAGGAATAACATGTCGTGTTGCACGCCACGTTTTTCGATGCACAGCGTAATGACGTTGCCTAGGTGCTCTTGGGGCACAAGAATGTTGGCACGCACAATGGGTTCGCGCATGTCTTCAATTGTGGACTGATCCGGAAGCTTTGACGGGTTATCGACAAGAATCGTTTCCCCCGTTTTCAACAGCAATTCGAAAATTACTGTTGGCGCGGTCGTGATCAGGTCCAAATCGTATTCGCGTTCAAGACGCTCCTGGATGATCTCCATGTGGAGCATGCCAAGGAAGCCGCAACGAAATCCGAAACCAAGCGCGTCGGAGGCTTCCGGCGCGTACTGCAGGGAAGAGTCGTTCAGCGTGAGCTTTTGCAGCGCTTCGCGGAAGTCTTCGAAATCGTCAGAGCTGACCGGAAACAGACCCGCATACACCTGCGGTTGGACACGCTTGAAGCCGGGCAACACATCAACATCAGGCGTGGTGCTCAGGGTCAGCGTGTCACCAACGGGAGCCCCGTGAATGTCTTTGATGCCGGCGATGATGAAACCTACTTCGCCAGCTTTCAGATCAACGGTCTGTGTATGCTTGGGCGAAAACACGCCCACGCTGTCCACCAAGTGCATTTTTCCGGTGGACTTGACCAGAATCTTGTCACCCTTGCGTACACGTCCGTTGCGCACGCGCACCAGCGACACAACGCCAAGGTAGTTGTCGAACCATGAATCGATGATCAACGCTTGCAGCGGCGCATCGATATCGCCGGTCGGAGCAGGGATGGTGTGAACCAGACGCTCCAGTACTTCATCGACGCCGAGACCGGTTTTGGCCGAGCAGGCAACTGCGTCAGTGGCATCAATGCCGATAATTTTCTCGATTTCTTCCTTGACGCGATCAGGGTCAGCCTGCGGTAAATCGATCTTGTTCAACACCGGCATGACCTCAAGGCCCTGCTCGATGGCGGTGTAGCAGTTGGCGACAGACTGGGCTTCAACCCCTTGACCCGCATCGACAACCAGCAGCGCGCCTTCGCAGGCAGCCAGCGAACGGCTGACTTCATAGGTGAAGTCAACGTGGCCTGGGGTATCGATGAAGTTCAACTGATAGGTTTTGCCGTCCAGCGCCTTGTAGTAAAGGGTAACGCTGTGAGCCTTGATGGTGATGCCGCGCTCGCGCTCCAAATCCATGGAATCGAGGACCTGAGCTTCCATTTCGCGCTCGGACAAGCCGCCACACATTTGAATGAAGCGGTCTGCCAGCGTCGACTTGCCATGGTCAATGTGGGCGATGATGGAGAAATTGCGGATATGACTCAAATCACTCACGGGTCAACACTCAAAAAGGTTGCAGGCAGACTGCCCGCCGAAAAATAGCCGGGAATTGTACCTGATGGAAGGCTGGGGCGTCACGTTCGTAAGGCAAGCAACGATCGGTATCAGCCCTGACAATCGCATTCCCTGAATGACGGAAACAAAAAAGGGCGGTGATTACCGCCCTTTACTAAGCATGTGTCAGTTATTCAGCCAGTTTGAATGTAATAAAGCTCGCACGGCCCTGGCGCAAGACACGCATGGACACAGAACGATTCTTCGGCAGGTCTTTAGCAACCTCAGTGAAATTTTTGGCTGACGTGATCGCCTGATTGTTCAAGTGGGTAATCACATCGCCCGGCTGCAGACCAATTAAAGACGCAGGACCTTCCTGCACTTCTTTGATCACCACACCGCCCTTCAGATCGAAATTCTTTTTCTGTTCAGCGGTCAATTCAACCACCGAAACACCGAGACGATTACTGCTGCGCTCGACACCGTCCCCAGGAACTCCCATTTCCTGGCCTTCGTCCGGAAGTGCGCCAATGGTAACGCTCAGGGTTTGACGCTTGCCGTCGCGAATCACTTCAAGATCGGCTTTACTGCCATCCTTCATGTTGCCGACCAGATGTGGAAGGTCGGCGGACATGACAATGGGCTGACCATTGGCACTGAGAATCACGTCACCAACCTGAACACCACCTTTGGCCGCAGGACCGTTGTCCAGCACCTGCGCCACCAGTGCACCGGCAGGCTTGTCCAGACCGAAGGACTCAGCGAGGTCTTTGTTGACTTCCTGAATCACCACGCCTAACCAGCCGCGATTGACCTTACCACCCGATTTCAGTTGATTGGCAACGTCCATGGCGACATCGATTGGAATTGCGAAGGATAGGCCCATGAATCCACCGGAGCGGGTGAAAATCTGCGAGTTGATTCCGACCACTTCGCCGGCCATGTTGAACAGCGGGCCACCGGAGTTACCCGGATTGATGGCGACGTCGGTCTGAATGAATGGCACATAGGTGTCATTAGGCAGACTGCGGCCCTTGGCGCTAACAATGCCTTTGGTTACAGAGTGATCGAAGCCGAACGGCGAACCTATCGCCAACACCCACTCACCGACTTTAAGTTTGTCTGAATCACCAATTTTGACGATGGGCAGATCCTTGCCATCAATTTTCAGCACCGCAACGTCGGTGCGTGGGTCGGTACCGACTAATTTTGCTTTGAGCTCGCTGCGATCAGACAAACGCACGATAATTTCGTCCGCGCCTTCAATTACGTGGTTATTGGTCAGCACGTATCCGTCGGATGAGATGATGAAGCCAGAGCCCAGAGATTGAGCCTCGCGCTGACGATCACCTTTAGGGGTGCGTTGACCTTTGGGAATACTGCGTTCGAAGAACTCTCGAAGTTGTGGCGGGAGGCCATCCAGGTCGGGCATTTGACCACTTGCAACGGACCGTTCAGGCATTTTTTGCCGCGTACTGATGTTTACGACAGCAGGCGAAGCTTGCTCGACCAAACCGGTAAAGTCAGGTAAAGCCTCTGCCTGGGCAATGGCCACTTGACTGAACATCAATACAGCGGCAACGAGTGACAAATAGGACTTTAAGCGAGGTATCAACATACGTCTCCCGTTCACAACGAGCATGGTTAAGCTGTCGGACCGACCGGCCCGAAAAAGCTGGTGCACATCGCATGCGACTGCGAATGCATTCTGTCAGCCAATTTTCTTGACCCAGAAACGACTAAGGCCAGAGCTGGTGAGCTATGACCTATAGAAACAATCGATTTTTTTTGCAACTTTGAACTTTCACAAAACATTTCAGCATCTCAACTACGAAACACGCTCGAACTCGTTTTGCCAATCATACTGTCGAGGATGAGAAAATCTCGTTGACCACGTTGACGCTTTCCGTCGTTGCCCAATACCTATTTAGCAACCTGTTTGGGCTGCGAATCTGTACTGCGCATTGAAAGCGCAATGCGCTCAGCAGTCCCTATAGGAATCTCTCCCACAACCGTTACCATGGAATCGCCCGAGACGGTGGCTACCCGACGCGAAACCGCAACGGTGGGACCTAACTGAGTGCGAATGTCAGCAACATCCGCAGTGTTTACCGGCTCAATAAATACTGAGAACCGAGCCAGTCCATCGTCATACATCAAACTGGTGAGCGTTGCTTTGGACGCAGCATCCTGCCGTACAGAACTGCTACTCAACTGAAATCCATCAGGAACCCAGTCCGACCGCCAAGTTGACGGAATTTTGGGTACACCTTCTCGAATGTTAACTACTTGAACAGGTTTGCAATCGGCAGTCGTTTCCAGCATCTGATCGGTTGGGATGTCGCGGGTATCCAGTTCGGTGAACTGAAATCGCTCGAGCAGTTGCCCTTTGTCATTGAGTAATAATGACTTCAGGGGCAATGCTGTTTCGCTATCGATGTGTAATTCAATTCCGTAGCGATGTTGATCACGCGGCATTAGTGCAACGATAATTGCATTGCGACCGGCCACACGAGACTTCCCGACTATGTTCATTTCATAGAAGGCAGATAGTTTTTTGGGATCAAACGCACGTGCCGGAGAGCTCGGCTGATTGGTCATACCGGTCACAAAAGCGCCACTTACGCACTGGGTAAGCCCATCAACGCGCAGCACCTCTTGTGCAGAACCATCAAGTTGAAGCATGCGCTCACGAACACTGCCACCAGCTACACGGTGCCAGATTCGATGGGTAGAGAAACTGCCATTACGCTCATAGACAAAAGTGCCTTGAAAGCTCTGCTGTTGCTCGGCCTGCGCAAGACGTCTAAGAATGTCTTGCGCGTCCTCGGCATGCGCTGGAAGAACCAGCCACCCACTGAGCATAAAGGGCAATAGAGGGATGGCGCGCATGGTCCTCCTTAACGGTTTTCCAGGCTAGCTGCACGGGCATAGGGCAATGCGCTTTCAGTACCTTTCAAAGCAGCTTGCTGAGCGTGCTGGCGCAGATAACCTGGCAGACGCTGATCATGCCAGCCTGCCTGGCCTTGCAACACGCCAGTAGCCATTGGGCCCGGGGCTAGATCAGAGCTTTCTTTGTAACCAGCCAGAACTGCAGGACCTTTCACTTGCAGGACTGCCAGATTTGCGGGCTGAGGAGCTTGCTGGGCAAGCTTCAACCCTGCGATGTCGTCCTGATTGTACAAACGCACACCGGCCAGCACTGCAACCGTTACTGAAGCAGCGACCGCCAAGCGACCTAAGCTACGCCAAGGCTTGCGCGGCGCCTTGAGCGGGCTCAATTCATCGGCAATCGCGGCAGAAACAGCAGCAGATATATCCAGATGAGGCAATAGCAAATCTTTGTGCATTGCGGCACGAGCAACTTGGTAACGCGACCAGGTGGCACGTGTATCAGCATCGTCAAAGGCATTCAGCACCCGACGTATTTCCAGCTCATCCGCTTCGTTGTCCATCACTGCGGACAGCGATTCCTGCAGGGCTTCACGACTCATGGCGGTTCCTCTCTTGGCTATCGCCGCTGTCTCAGGACTCCTGCAACAACGGCTGCAGGGCTTTATCGATGGCTTCCCGAGCGCGGAAAATCCGAGATCGCACGGTACCCACCGGACACTGCATGACACTGGCAATGTCCTCGTAACTCAGACCGTCGAATTCGCGTAAAGTTAGAGCCGTACGTAAATCTTCCGGAAGTAACTGGATAGTTCGATGGACAGTGCCCTCGATCTCATCCCTCAACAATGCACGCTCTGGTGACTCGATATCCTTGAGGCCATGATCACCGTCATAGAACTCCGCGTCTTCAGACCTTACATCGCTATCTGGTGGTCGCCGACCTCTCGACACCAAATAGTTTTTCGCCGTATTAATGGCGATGCGGTACAGCCAAGTATAAAAGGCGCTGTCGCCGCGAAAATTACCAAGTGCGCGATAGGCTTTAATAAACGCTTCTTGCGCAACGTCCTGGGCTTCATGGGTGTCGTGCACAAATCGCACGATCAACCCGAGAATTTTGTGCTGGTATTTCAGCACGAGCAGATCAAACGCTCGTTTATCGCCGCGCTGTACGCGCTCGACAAGCTGCTGATCCTCTTCCTGGGTTAGCATGAACACTCCTCGGTAGACCTGAAAGAGTGCTGCATCGGCCGCTGAGCTGGCCTGCAATCATAGACTCGGGCTTTTCGCAAAAGTTCTCCCCCTTCAAGCAAGTTTCCTACGGACAGTCATTAGCCCGCACGAAAAACGCAGCTCGGACATGGCCGGGCTGCGCAAATAATCTTGTCGCCGTTCACTATCGGCGCGGTCAATTAGACCCGCACACAAACGACGCGTCCCTTTATAGGCAACCTGCTATTGAGCTCGGGCGGTACGTAAAGTTCCCGGCATTTCGCTATCAGGTGTAAGACATCGCCACTATCCGAGCAGGAAACATACTTCACGACTGAAACAGTCATGGCTCCATCTACCCAGAGGGAAAACGGTATGCAGATCTGTTCAGACTAGAGCACACTCCTGCCCCGCTGTGGTTTCACAATGCCATAAAAGCTCGGCTATTGTGCCGACCCACCCCTTTATATACTAGTGGCCGCTGTGAGCGGAGTTCTGACATGAGCCAACATTTTCAACACGACGTCTTGATCGTTGGTAGCGGCGCCGCAGGCCTGAGCCTTGCGCTGACCCTACCCAATCATTTGCGCATTGCCATTCTGAGTAAAGGCGATCTGGCCAATGGCTCGACATTCTGGGCGCAAGGCGGCGTCGCCGCAGTGCTGGACAACACGGATACCGTACAGTCCCATGTCGAGGACACCCTCAATGCTGGCGGTGGTTTATGCCATGAAGACGCCGTGCGCTTCACCGTCGAACACAGCCGAGAAGCCATTCAGTGGCTCATTGACCAAGGCGTGCCGTTCACCCGTGATGATCAATCGACAACGGAAGACGGCGGATTTGAATTCCATTTGACGCGTGAGGGCGGCCACAGCCATCGCCGCATCATTCATGCCGCCGACGCTACCGGCGCCGCGATCTTCAAGACGCTGCTGTCTCAAGCGAGACTACGGCCTAATATCGAACTGCTTGAGCAGCGCGTTGCAGTGGATTTAATCACCGAACGCCGCTTAGGCCTAGAAGGTCAGCGCTGCCTTGGCGCCTATGTGCTCAACCGCGCCAGTGGCGAAGTCGATACCTACGGTGCTCGTTTTACTATTCTCGCATCGGGCGGCGCAGCGAAAGTTTACCTGTACACCAGCAATCCCGATGGCGCTTGTGGTGATGGGATAGCCATGGCTTGGCGCTCCGGTTGCCGGGTTGCGAATCTGGAATTCAATCAGTTTCACCCTACCTGCCTGTATCACCCGCAAGCCAAAAGCTTCCTGGTAACCGAAGCGCTCCGAGGCGAAGGCGCATTGCTCAAATTGCCCAATGGCGAACGCTTCATGCAGCGCTTCGATCCCCGGGCCGAATTGGCGCCACGTGATATCGTCGCCCGTGCCATCGACCATGAAATGAAGCGCCTGGGCATCGACTGCGTCTATCTGGACATCAGCCACAAGCCCGAGGCATTCATCAAGACCCACTTCCCAACTGTTTATGAACGCTGCCTCGAATTCTCCATCGACATAACTAAACAGCCAATACCGGTAGTGCCCGCAGCGCACTACACCTGCGGTGGAGTGATGGTCAACGAGCAAGGTCGCACCGACGTTCCAGGCCTATATGCCATTGGCGAAACCAGCTTTACCGGCCTTCACGGCGCCAACCGAATGGCAAGCAATTCGTTGCTGGAGTGCTTCGTCTACGCCCGATCTGCTGCCGCGGACATCCTCGAACAATTACCGAACGCCGCCATGCCCGAAGAACTACCGACCTGGGACGCCAGCCAAGTAACCGATTCCGATGAAGACGTGATCATCGCCCACAACTGGGACGAATTGCGTCGATTCATGTGGGACTACGTAGGCATTGTGCGCACTAACAAGCGCCTGCAGCGTGCACAGCACCGAGTGCGTCTGCTGCTCGACGAGATTGATGAGTTTTACAGCAACTATAAAGTCAGCCGTGACTTGATAGAGCTAAGGAATCTGGCTCAAGTCGCCGAATTGATGATCAGTTCGGCCATGGAGCGAAAGGAATCTCGGGGATTGCACTACACCCTGGATTACCCAGACATGCTGCCTGTGGCACTCGATACTATTCTGGTGCCGCCCACCTACGTCGGCTGAATTTTAAACGCACGCGCAAACGCCGGTGTACCTCCGGCGTCAGTGCGTCGCGCGCAATACAAAGGCCCCGCACCCTGCGCCCGATTAATCGCGGCTCGTTGACAAGGCGAAAGCGCAGCACTACCAGTAGTGGCAATGCCAGACTGTCACGACGTAATTGCACCGCCTGCCAGCCGTTGGCATCGCTCCATAGCTGCCATCCGTCAGCGTCGCGGCGCAAACCGGTGAACGCTGCCGGGGAGCTCAGCAAAATAAACTGCGGCAGCGCCCAGGCCCCATGAGCCAAACACGCGAAAGCGCCGAGTGCACGGCCCCACCAAAACACGTCTAGAAAAAACAACGAAATCAGCGCCAGCACCTGCGCTATTAAATATGCCGCCAGCAATAGCCGCGACGGCCGCCAACGACATTCGAAGCGCTCACTTCGGCTGGACACGATCCAGAATCATTCTGACCATACGCTGCAGCTCTGGGTCTTCTGACTCTGCGCGCTGCATGAACCAACCAAACATGTCTTGGTCTTCGGAGGTTAGTAATCGACGATACAAATCGCGATCTTCCGCGTTTAGCGTGGCGTATACCTCTTTTACAAACGGTACCAACAGTACATCCAGCTCCAGCATGCCACGGCGGCTGTGCCAGTAGAGCCGGTTGAGTTCAACGTCATCGACCATGGAGCGCTCCTCAAATTAGGCGGCAAGTATACAGGCGCAGGTCAGCGAGACGCACTGCGCTTTGGTCGCAGGGGTTTTCAACAGATCAGTGATCACGCCTGTACCCATTCGGCGAACTCAGCACTATTATGGTGCCCATACTTTTTACCCTGCGATGACCCATGGCCGACTCAACTTTCTTCTGCATGCTGTCCCACGAGGGCATACTCGCCGTCCGCGGCCCTGACGCCAGTAAGTTTCTCCAGGGCCAGTTGACCTGCAACCTCAATTACCTGAACGACACGACGGCAACCCTCGGCGCACGCTGCACTCAAAAAGGCCGAATGCAATCGAGCTTCCGCATCCTGCCTGAAGGTGATGGCTACCTTTTGGCGATGGCATCCGAATTGATCGAACCGCAGTTAGCTGATTTAAAAAAATACGCGGTTTTCTCTAAATCCAAATTGACCGACGAAACCGCTGGATGGGTTCGTTTCGGCCTCAATGAAGGCGATGGCGCGTTAGTTTCGCTGGGGTTGGACTTGCCCCACGCTTCGGATTCGGTGGTGCGCACCGGTGCATTGATCGCTATTCGAGTATCGCCCGCTCGGGCCGAGCTCTGGGTCGCCGCAGACCAGGCAGAAGACGTGCAACGTCGCCTGGCCGCACAACTGGCTCAAGGCTCACTAAACGATTGGATGCTGGGGCAGATTCTTGCTGGCATTGGCCAAGTAACTGGCAATACCCGCGAAACGTTCATCCCGCAAATGTTGAACCTGCAAGCCATAGGTGGCGTCAGTTTCAAAAAAGGCTGCTACACCGGACAGGAAATAGTGGCGCGCATGCAATATCTGGGCAAGCTCAAGCGACGGCTCTACCGCCTTACTCTTGCGGGCACTGACCTCCCTGAGCCAGGTACAGCGTTATATTCGCCGGTCCACGCCAGTGCCGTGGGTGAAGTTGTCATAGCCGCGCGGGCGCCCGACTGCATTGAATTATTGGCTGTAGTGCAGGCCGATGTTGCACAGGATGGCAGCATTCATATTGGTGCTCCAGACGGTTTGGTACTTCAATTGAAATACCTTCCGTACACGCTAGACTCCAAACTGGAAACTCAGCGTTAAATGATTGGCACTTCTTTACCATTTCCAGGTCGAACGACGTCAACCCCGAGCCGCTCGTCGAGTGCTCGGTAGCAGGAACCACGCTACGCCTAAGAGATGTGACATGAACACGATGTCGGACACAGTGCAAAGGGACCTGATTCGGGCGATAAACAGCGACGAGCTATTTCTACCTACTCTGCCGAAAGTAGCGCTTAAAATTCGTACGGCCGCCGAAAATCAAGACATCAGCGTCAGTCAATTGAGTAAAGTAATCGCCGGAGATACGGCACTTTCCGCGCGATTGATAAAAGTGGTCAATAGTCCGTTGATGCGCGGCAGTATCGAAGTGAGTGACCTGCACACCGCCATTACCCGGCTGGGCATCAATTACAGCTGCAACCTTGCAATCGGTCTAGTCGTGGAGCAGATGTTCCAGGCAAAATCGGATGTTGTAGCGCGAAAAATGCACGACATATGGGTAAAAAGTCTTCAGGTAGCCGGTATCAGCTACACGTTGTGCCGCAATCATTCCAAGCTCAAGCCGGACAAAGCCACGCTGGCTGGGATGATGCACCTGATTGGCGTATTGCCAATCCTGACGTACGCCGAAGACCATTTCGAGCTGCTTTCGGATGCAGTCAGCCTCAACCATGTGATTGACCGCATTCACCCAATCATCGGTCAAAAATTGCTCACCGCATGGGAGTTTCCAGAAATGCTGGCCAAAGTGCCGGGTGAGTTCCAGAACTTTGAACGCCAAGTGGATCAGGCCGATTATGTCGATCTGGTGCAAGTTGCGACGGTGCACAGTTATCACGGTACCCACCATCCCTTCGCTACGTTGGAACTGGGCAATCTGCCTGCCTTCATCCGCCTCGGTCTAGACCTTAAAGATGGCGCTCTCGTCGCCGAAATGAATGAATCAATGAACATGCTTGTTTAGCGTGTCTGATTTTCGGATTCTATGCCGAGCGCAAATCTCACCCTTACCTTCAAGCCCCGCTCAGCCCCATCATGGAGGCTGATTTTGGCAAGGTGTGCATGGCAGATTTCGCCAACAATCGCCAAGCCCAATCCTGATCCAAGCTGATCACGCCGATAAAAGCGTTCGAACACCCGCCCGCGCTCCGCTTCTGGGATGCCAAGGCCGTCGTCTTCGACCTCAAGCACTCCCGGCGCGATGACTCGCAAAATCACATTGCCGCCCGAGGGAGTGTGCGCCAACGCGTTGTCCACCAAATTACTCAACAGCTCATTAAGCAACACAGGATCGCCTCGCAACCACACTGCCTCATCAGCTTCCAGCGCCAAGGCAACACCCTGCGCATGGGCCAACGGCGCCATCGCCATACCCAACTCACGCGCCAGTTGGCTCAGATCAAGTCTCTGAGCCCGCCCTTCGGAAATGGATCTTGCACCGTTTTCGATGCGCGCCAGCGACAGCAACTGATTGGCCAGATGAGTCAACCTGTCAGTACCCTGTGCGGCAGCTTCCAGGGTAATTCGCCAGTTCGCCGGATTAGTGTCACGCAACCCAAGTTCAACCCGGGCTTTGAGCGCCGCCAGTGGCGTGCGCAACTCATGCGCAGCGTCGGCAATGAACTGCGCCTGACGTTCGAATTGCATACGCAGGCGCTCAGTGAAATGGTTGAAAGCGCCTACCAACGGCTGAAGTTCGCGCTGAACGTCCACCGGCGGCAGCGCCCGTAAATCATCCGGCTGACGCGCCTCGACCGCCTTGCGCAGACGCTCCAGCGGACGGAGTGCCGCGCTGACGGTGATCCATACCAACACCAGCGCGCCCGCACCCAACAGGCCCAAACGCACCAATGTGTCGGCCATCAGACTGCGCGCCATGCGCTCGCGAGCTTCTTCGGTTTCGGCTACCCGAATTTCCGCCATGCCATTCATGTTTGGATCACTGACGGGCTTAAGCAAGCTAACGACACGCACGCTTTGTCCCTTATAACGGCCATTATAAAAGCTCGCCAACGCAGGATAGTCATCAGTACGCAACGTTCCCGGCGGTGGTGCAGGCAAGTTTTCGTAGCCCGAAATAAGCTGCTTATTAATGTCGTTGACCTGGTAATAAATCCGCCCGGCGCTGTCGTAGGCGAAGGTGTCCAGGGCCACGTAAGGCACGTCAGCGCTAAGGCTGCCATCGCGCTGAGAAACTCCAGCGGCAATGGTGCGAGCAGAGGCAAGTAACGTGCGGTCATAAGCCGTATCGGCAGCTTCACGACCATTCCAATAAGCGCTTAAGCCACTGGCCAGCATTAATGCTGTGAGCAACAGGCCAAGGTTCCACAGCAACCGCCCGCGCAAGCTGCCTGACGCATCATGCATCGCGGCTTTCCAATAAATAACCGAGTCCACGAAAGGTCACGATAGCAATCGGATGCCCGCCGATTTTTTTGCGCAGGCGGTGGACATAGATTTCGATGGCGTCGGGGCTGGCCTCTTCATCCAAGCCAAATACTTGCGCCGCCAATTGCTCCTTGCTCATCACGCGTCCGGGCCGCGCAATCAGTGCCTCAAGCACCGCTTGCTCACGGGAGGTCAAGATTAGTAACGCTTCTCCCAACGCGAAGCGTCGCGTATCGAGGTCGTAAACCAACGCACCGCAACGCTGCTGACGCTCACCGCCTAACACGCTACGACGCAGCAACGCCTTGACCCGCGCCTCCAGCTCGAAGAGTTCGAAAGGTTTAGCCAGGTAATCGTCGGCGCCGAGATTGAGGCCATGAACCCGATCTTTGACATCGCTACGGGCGGTCAACATCAGCACCGGAAGGTTCTTGCCCCTTGCTCGCAAACGAGCCAGCACTTCAAAGCCGTCCATTCGCGGCAACCCCACATCTAAAATCACAACAGCGTAGTGCTCGCTGCTCAATGCCAGATCAGCAGCCACGCCGTCGTGCAGAACATCGACCGTCAAGCCTTGGCTTTTTAGGGCCAACGTGACACTTTCGGCCAATTGCAGATGGTCTTCGACGAGAAGTACACGCATCGACTTCACTCATTTCTTAGGCTTATAAGCCGCGAAGTTTACAGCCGTGTCGTCTGCTGTGAAGCACCAAAAGCAAATCAAGCGCAACTCTGAGCCCTATGAAAGGTTGGTGAAAGCTTCACCTTTTAGCCTCCCGTTACACTGGCCCACCGCTGCGGTAAAACTGAAAAACGCCTCGACGCGTTTTCTAATAAGAACAAGAAAATGGAGTACTTCGTGGCATTATTTTTGCGACGTTTCACCTTTATTGTCGGCTGCATACTAGTTGCCAGCCAGTTATTCGCCGCTGAACCCAAACGCCCGGAATGCATAGCTCCAGCCTCGCCTGGAGGCGCTTTCGACCTCACCTGCAAACTGGCGCAAAGCGCGCTGATGGGTGAGAAATTTCTGAGCACACCCATGCGCATCACCTACATGCCGGGGGGCGTTGGCGCGGTGGCCTATAACGCAGTCGTTGCTCAGCACCCGGCCGATGGAGGCACCTTGGTTACCTGGTCCAGCGGCTCGCTGTTGAACCTGGCGCAAGGTAAATTCGGCCGCTTCGACGAGAACGCAGTGCGTTGGCTGGCTGCGATCGGTATCACCTATGGCGCTATTGCGGTGAAAAGCGATTCGCCTTACCGGAACCTTGACGATCTGGTTAAAGCGCTAAAAAAAGACCCGAGCAAAGTGGCTATCGGTTCTAGCGGAACCATCGGCGGCCAAGACTGGATGCAGACTGCGTTGATCGCTAAAGCTGCCGGTATCAACCCGCGTGACCTGCGTTATGTCGCGCTCGAGGGCGGGGGTGAAATTTCCACTGCATTGCTCGCCGGCAATATTCAGGTAGGCAGTACCGACATTTCAGACTCAATGCCGCACGTCCTTAGCGGCGAAATGCGACTGCTCGCGGTATTTTCCGAAGCGCGCCTTGACGAGCCAGAAATGAAAGACATTCCCACTGCCAAGGAACAGGGCTACGACATCGTTTGGCCAGTAGTTCGCGGTTTTTACCTAGGGCCAAAAGTCAGCGAAGAGGACTACGCATGGTGGAAAGCCGCCTTCGACACACTGCTGGCTTCAGATGACTTCGCCACATTGCGTGATCAACGCGAACTGTTTCCCTTTGCCATGACCGGTGAAGCATTGGACGTCTATGTGAAGAAGCAAGTGGCAGACTACAAAGTCCTGGCCAAGGAGTTTGGTTTGATCAGTGATCCCGGAAAGTAACGGAGTTGAACAACCGATTTCTAAACAGGTTCCGGGCTAATTGAGCGATTATCGTAAAGCCTGCGCCTTCTAGACCGGCAACTTCCAGTCAATCGGGGTCAAGCCATTTTGCTGCAGATACTTATTGGTCCGGCCAAAGTGCCCATTCCCCAAAAAGCCTTTATAAGCCGACAGCGGCGACGGGTGTACCGAGATCAATACCAAGTGTTTGCTCGCGTCGATCAGCTTCTGCTTGCTTTGCGCATGGGCGCCCCACAGCAGGAACACCAGATGGGGCTGATGCGCACTGGCCGTCTCGATGACCTTGTCGGTAAAGTGCTGCCAACCCTTTTTTGCGTGTGAAGCGGCGTTGGCGCGTTCGACCGTCAGCGTGGTGTTGAGCAACAATACGCCTTGGTCGGCCCACGATTGCAGGTAGCCATGGTTAGCGATGTCAATGTTCAGATCACGTTTGAGCTCTTTATAGATATTGACCAGCGAAGGCGGGGTCGGAACGCCGGGCTGCACTGAAAAGCACAAACCGTGGGCCTGACCGGGGCCGTGATACGGGTCTTGGCCAAGGATCACCACCTTGACCTTATCCAGGGGCGTGGAATTCAGCGCATTGAAAATCATCGGCCCTGGCGGATAGATTTCCTTGCCTGACGCATGCTCATGGCGCAAAAATTCGCGCAGTTCATTCATGTACGGCTGCTCGAATTCATCACGCAATGCGTGCTTCCAGCTAGGCTCAAGTTTGATCCGATCGTCGTTTGTCATGTCACACCTGCAGAAGACAATGTGCGGACACTAGGAAAGCTGGCCCTTTATGTCAATGCGCTAAGCATAAAGCCTCACTTCCTCCACTTCTTTTCAAATCGCCGTTTGCAACTAGAGGCGCGCCGGGGTATCACAGACTTAACGCAAAGTTGCCCCGTCCCCCGAGAGGTCACGATGAATCTGCAATTTGAAGAACTTCCTGCCCAAGACGGCGCGCGCATTGGTATTGCCAGCCTGGACGCGGAAAAATCTCTAAATGCCTTGTCCTTGCCAATGATAAAGGCGCTGGCTGAGCGTTTGGAAGCGTGGGCCGATGACCCGCAAATCGTCTGCGTGATGCTTCGCGGTAACGGCGGCAAAGCCTTTTGTGCCGGAGGAGATGTGCGCAGTCTGGTAGAGGCGTGTTTAGCCGATCCAGGTGGAGTGCCTCCTTTGGCCGCGCAGTTTTTCGCGGCAGAATACCGTCTCGACTATCAGTTACATACGTACCCCAAACCGCTGATCTGCTGGGGCCACGGCTATGTGCTGGGCGGCGGCATGGGCCTGTTGCAGGGCGCAAATATCCGCATCGTGACCTCTAGCAGCCGTTTGGCCATGCCGGAAATCAGCATCGGCCTATTTCCTGACGTCGGCGCAAGTTGGTTTTTGTCCCGATTACCCGGCAAATTAGGCCTATTCCTCGGGCTGACGGGCTCGCACATCAACGCGCGTGATGCGCTGGACCTGGATTTAGCTGACCGGTTTTTGTTGGATGAGCAGCAAGAGGAGTTAGTTGAAGGTTTGTTGCAACTGAACTGGCAGGAACAAACATCGGTGCAACTCAATAGCTTACTTAAAGCCCTGCAACAGGAAGCTGTGCGAGAGATGCCTGAGGCGCAATGGTTACCGCGTCGTCAGCAGATAGACGAACTGCTGGATGTCGGCGACTTGCCTTCTGCTTGGCGCGCTTTAACTCAGTTGCAACCTCATGATGACGCACTGCTCAATCGCGCAGCGAAAAATTTGAGTGAAGGCTGTCCCTTGACTGCACATCTGGTATGGGAGCAGATCAAACGCGCACGGAATATGTCGTTGGCTGAAGTCTTTCAGATGGAATACAGCCTAAGCCTCAACTGCTGTCGTCATCCTGAATTCAGCGAAGGCGTCCGAGCGCGCTTGATCGACAAGGACCAAAAACCCCATTGGCATTGGCAGGACGTGGCAACGATTCCAGTGACAGTGATTGATGCGCACTTCGCCAAGGCATGGGAGGGCCGGCACCCGTTAGCGGATCTTTCGCAATACTAGGCTCACAGACAACGCGGGCTGCGATAGCGTGAGAAAAATCGCACCGCCGACAGCCTTAATAGAGATTGTGTCCGCCCCATGCCTACGGTCTATCCCAAGGGCCCGCCCACCGCCCGCACCGTTACGACAGTCTTACTGTCGGTCGTAATGCTGTGGCGGGCCGGGCTTATAGCCGGGGTTACCATGGTAGCGAGGATCCCAAGCCTGGCCGGCAGGGTGCGGATCAACAGTTGGCGGGGACGATTCCATACGTGGAGGGGCGGTTTCGTAACTGGGCCGTGGGGCGGCGTAAATGGGCTTCGTCACAGAGCCCGGCTGACCGTAATTGTGCTCGGCGCCATAGCCTTCCGCGTCGACTTCACCACTGGCAAGCGCCACACTTATATAAACAATCAGTAATACGAGTCGGTACATGGTGATATCACCTATCGACGGCCCCCCTGGCCATGACCATCGTGTCCGCCATGCCAACCGCCATGGAAGTCTCCCGAATCTGGCCGACGACCGCCCCAACCCGGGTGTTGGCGATAACCAAAGCCACCGTGATAATCCGGTGCACCCGGTGCGTAACCACGTCCGGGCCAAGGACCATTCCCGTAGCCTGGACGGCCATAACCATGGCCTCCTTGATAATAAACACCGGAACGAGGACCGTAATAACGAGGTTGGCCGATAACATAGCCCGAGCCATAGTAACGATCGTAACCCCCGGCACCGTAGTAATAGCCTCCGTAAACCGGCACGGGCGCGGTGTACACATCTGATTCGTAATAACCCGGTCCCGCGTAACAACCTGCCAGCGTCAAACCCAGCAAAGCAATAAGCAAAGTTTGTCGATACATGGCGGCCTCCTGGACCGCTATAAGCCAAACAGCGACGCTGGTCGGCATCAGTCAACCTCTGACGGACATAAAATCAGACTGTAAAAAGACATTTCAGTGCGTCCTCGCGGCAATTATATATGTAACAAGATGCGCCCCCGCTCGGTGCAACCCCGCACCATTCTAAGGCAAACCCGGCAGTGCTTCGCCGTCGACCCATGCGCCAAGCGTCGAGCCAGAAGGCTCGGCGCAACTTGGCACGGCTCTCGCTTAACAAATTGTGTGCAGGAGTCAAAACAGGTTCGCGGCACCACAATTTGCAATAGCCCACTAGGGTTCCGGCTCGCTTCTGGCGAGTGGCTGGTCCGAGAGTTGGCGACCTCCAGTAGAGGTTACACGGCGGGATAAAAGCCCGGGAGACAGGGACACCAGTGGTGTCACGTGACTCTTGCTCGCCTTTTTTCCTACTGGAGATCTCTACTATGCAGCTCACCATCCGAAAGCCCCGTCTGTTTTCCTTGCTTGCCGCCAGCCTGATCTCGGTATTGAGTTTCTCGGCTCAGGCCGTCCCGAAACAGCACTTCAACGTCTGCTGGACAATTTATGCCGGCTGGATGCCATGGGAATATGCTGGCGCTCAGGGCATCGTCGACAAGTGGGCGAAAAAGTACGGCATCAAAATCGATGTCACTCAGATCAACGATTACGTCGAATCCATTAATCAATACACTGCTGGCCAGTTCGATGGCTGCACCATGACCAACATGGACGCCCTGACGATTCCCGCCGCAGGCGGTGTCGCCAGTACGGCGCTGATCGTCAGCGACTTCTCCAACGGCAACGACGGCATTGTGATCAAGGGCACCGGCAAGAAAGTCACCGACCTCAAGGGCATGAGGGTAAACCTGGTGGAGTTGTCGGTTTCCCACTACCTGCTGGCCCGGGCGCTGGACACGGTTGATCTCTCGGAAAAAGACCTGACTGTGGTCAACACCTCTGACGCGGACATTTCTGCCGCGTTCAACACCGACGACGTCAAGGCCGTGACCACCTGGAACCCCATGTTAGCGGACATAAAGGCCAAGCCCGGTGTAACCGAAGTGTTCGACTCCAGCAAGATTCCGGGCGAGATCATGGACATGATGGTGGTCAACTCCCAAACCCTCAAAGACAACCCTGCACTGGGCAGAGCACTGACCGGCGCCTGGTTTGAAGTGGTGGCGTTGATGAACGCAAAATCTGCCGCCAGCACCGCTGCGTTGGAACACATGGCCAAAGCATCGGGTACTGATTTGGCCGGTTTCCAGTCGCAACTGGACACCACCAAATTGTTCGCAACGCCCAAGGAAGCCCTCGCGTTCGCCAACAGCACTCAGTTGCCGATGACCATGCGCAAAGTGGCGGAGTTCTCTTTCCAACACGGGCTGCTCGGCCAAGGCGCCAAAGATACTGGCGCAGTAGGCATGTCGTTTGCCAACAATGTCACTCTCGGCGACAAAACCAACCTCAAGCTGCATTTTGACCCCAGCTACGTGCAGATGGCTGCCGACGGCAAGCTTTAACGCATCCCGCCTAAAGGGTATCGCCCATGCGCTTGATAAACCTGCGCCCAGATCGTGCCAGTCGCCTGATTTTGGTAATCCTGCCGTTTGCTTTGGTGCTGATTGCCTATTTCATGGGTTCGGCGACTCGGTTGGCGGAAAACCCCAACGACAAATTGCTGCCCAGCGCGGTGCAAATGACCGAATCGGTCAAGCGCATGGCCTTCATTGAAGACCCGCGCACCGGAGGTTATTTGCTATGGCAAGACACGGGTTCCAGCTTGCAACGGTTGGCCATCGGCTTGGGCATCAGTGCGTTGCTCGGTCTATGCCTGGGGATCGCGTCGGGCATCGTGCCGCTGTTCGGCGCGTCTTTATCACCAGTGCTAACCGTGTTGTCCATGGTGCCGCCGCTGGCGATTTTACCGATCCTGTTCATCGTGTTCGGCCTAGGAGAGCTATCGAAAGTCATGCTGATCGTGATCGGTATCACGCCGATTCTGGCTCGCGATCTGGAGCAGCGCGCGCAGGAGATTCCGGTGGAATTGCTGATCAAGGCACAGACCCTCGGCGCCTCTACCTGGACCTTGATCCTGCGGGTGATCCTGCCGCAACTGCTCCCGCGTTTGTTGATCTCACTGCGGTTGGTATTAGGCTCAGCGTGGTTGTTCCTGATCGCAGCCGAAGCCATTGCGTCGATTGACGGCCTTGGTTACCGGATTTTTCTGGTGCGGCGTTATTTGGCCATGGATGTGATTCTGCCCTATGTGGTCTGGATCACATTGCTGGCTTGGCTCATGGATTGGGCCCTCAAGGCCCTGACCCGACGGGCCTTTCCTTGGTACGAGGGAGCCCGCGTATGAGCTTCATTTCGGTGAAAAACGTTTGGCAGGAATACGACAAGCAACCCGTACTGGAGCGCCTGAACCTAAGCGTTGATGAAGGTGAGTTCTGCACCTTGGTCGGCGCGTCAGGCTGCGGCAAATCGACCTTTCTGCGCCTGTTGTTGGGCCAGGAAGTGCCAAGTCGCGGGCACATCCTTTTAGACGGTAAACCCTTGGTCGGCGAGCCAAATGCTAGCCGGGGCGTGGTGTTCCAACGCTATTCAGTCTTCCCTCACCTGTCGGTGCTCAACAATGTCGCGCTGGGCCTTGAACTGCCGCGCTCGGCGTTGCTGGGTCGGCTTTTCGGCAAGGCCAAACGCCAAGCCAGAGATCAGGCGGCCCAATTGCTGAACAAGGTAGGTCTTGGGCATTCATTGGACAAATACCCGACACAGCTTTCGGGCGGTATGCAACAACGACTGGCCATTGCGCAAGCGCTCATCATGCAACCTCGGGTTTTACTGCTGGACGAGCCATTCGGCGCTCTTGATCCGGGCATTCGCAAAGACATGCACGGTTTGTTGCTGGAGTTGTGGCGGGAAACCCAATTGACCGTGTTCATGGTCACCCACGATTTATCCGAAGGCTTCAGCCTCGGCACGCGCTTGCTGGTGTTTGACAAGGTTCGCCACGACCCTCAAGCGCCCGGTGCTTATGGCGCCAGAATCACCTATGACATTCCCTTGAACAGCGACCGCCGCGTTGCACGCGCTGCGATTGAATCGCTGCAAACGGTTTAGAGGACTTTTCCCTATGACTGACTCCACCACGCTGTTTCCGGTGTTCTCTGAAGAGCTGATCCCAGGAGGCGGCCACCGTTCGTTCGTCCTCAAGCGCGGCCAATTGCTGCGTTTCACCGACATTCAGGGTGGCGCCAACGTCAGCCTGACGCTGCTCAACGCCAACGAAAAAACCGAGCGTCTGAATTTGCCGGACAGCCTGAAATGCCAACACACGGCCAAGCTTACCAGCGGCCATTGTCTGTACTCGGACATGGGCCGAGTGCTGGCGGCCATCGTGGCCGACACCTGCGGTGGGAGCGACAGCATCGGCGGGATTTTATGCGCCGAAGAAGTTGCAGAAAAATACGGCCAAGGCCGCTATCAAGAATTGCGCAATGGCTTTTTCCGTAACGGCACCGACAACTTATTGGTCGAACTGGGCAAATGGGGGTTGGGGTTGTCTGACTTGCTGATGACCCTGAATCTGTTCAGCCGGGTGAACGTCGATGACAGCGGTGCGTTGCACTACGTCACCGCCCATTCCAAAGCTGGTGACACCATCGAGCTGTACGCGCCAATGGACACCTTGGTGGTAATGACCGCGCTGCAACATCCCATGGACCCAAATCCGCAGTACGCCCCCAAGCCGATAAAACTCAGCTGGATGAAAGCTGACGCCCGCGTTGCTGAGCACTGCCGCTTCTCGCGCCCGGAAAACGAGCGCGGTTTTATCAACACTGATCGCCTGTTCGCCTGAGGATCGCCACCATGACCTACTCTAAACAGCCTGAAACCGCGATCTACAGCGCGACCGTTCCCGCAGGCGAGCCGTGGCTGACCGAAGTCAACGCTGGGCAAACTGTGCGCATCCTCGACCTGGAAGGTAATCAGGCTGTGGACACCTTGTTTTACAGCCTGGCCAATCCCCGTGAACGTTACGACGTGCAGCGTACTTTGCGCCGTCAAAACAACGTGTACCTGAGCGTCGGCAGCGTGCTGTATTCCAACCTCGGCAGGCCAATGTTGACCATCGTCCAAGACACATGCGGTCGTCACGACACCCTCGGCGGAGCCTGCGCCCAAGAGAGCAACACCGTGCGTTACGCCATGGAAAAGCGTCACATGCACAGCTGCCGCGACAACTACCTGCGCGCGTGTGACCATGACGGCCGCCTGAGCAAAAGCGACATCGGGCCAAACATCAACTTCTTCATGAACGTGCCGGTGACCGCTGACGGCGGGTTGACCTTTGAAGACGGCATTTCTGCACCTGGAAAATATGTCGAACTGCGCGCGGAAATGGATGTCATCGTGCTGATTTCTAATTGCCCGCAACTGAACAACCCGTGCAACGCCTACAACCCAACGCCGGCGCAGGTGCTGATATGGAACTGACCTTTTCTTCGCTACGCCGCTGGTTGTTCAGCTTGTGCCAAAGCCGTTCGGGGCAATGCTTGAAATCGAAACAGCCTCTGTAGATACCGTCAGCGTCAAGTACCAGGTTTAGCCATCGGGGACGACTCCGAGGCACACCGTTCAATAGCGGGACGGCCCGCTTCCCATTAAGAAACCGAGCTGCCCTCGGTTTCCAGGGTTATGCCATGTTCGACACACTGCTGATTGCCAACCGTGGCGCGATTGCCTGTCGCATCCTGCGCACTCTGCGCGAGCTTAAGGTCAACGGCGTGGCGATCTATGCCGAAGTCGACGCCGCCAGCCTGCATACTCTTCAAGCCGACCAAGCCCATAGCCTCGGCGACGGCGGCGCGGCCAACACCTACCTGGCGGTGGATAAAATCCTCGCCATCGCCACAGCCAGCGGTGCCAAGGCAATCCATCCCGGTTACGGTTTTTTGTCTGAAAACGCCGCCTTCGCGCAAGCTTGCGAAGACCACGGCATTGCCTTCGTCGGGCCGACTCCAGAGCAGCTGCGCGTGTTCGGCCTCAAGCACACTGCCCGCGCGCTGGCCAAGCAACACGGCGTACCGATGCTCGAAGGCACTGAGCTGCTCGACAGCCTTGAAAACGCCTTAAGCGCCGTCGAACCCATCGGCTATCCCGTGATGCTGAAAAGCACGGCGGGCGGCGGCGGAATCGGCATGCGTGTGTGCCGCAGCGCCGACGAACTGACTGAATCGTTCGAAGCTGTGAAGCGCTTGGGACAGAACAATTTCAGCGACGCTGGCGTATTCATCGAGAAGTACATCCAGCGCGCCCGACATTTGGAAGTGCAGGTATTTGGGGACGGCAATGGGGACGTCATCGCTCTGGGCGTGCGCGATTGCTCAGTGCAACGCCGCAATCAAAAAGTTCTTGAAGAAACTCCCGCACCGAACCTGCCAGAGGGCATGGCCGACGAACTGTGTGCGGCAGCGATCAAGCTAGCGAAAGCGGTCAACTACCGCAGCGCAGGGACGGTTGAATTTATTTTCGACAGCGAAGATCAGCGCTTTTACTTCCTTGAAGTGAACACGCGGCTGCAGGTTGAACATGGCGTGACCGAGCAAGTCTGGGGCGTCGATCTGGTCAGCTGGATGGTGCAACTGGCCGCCGGTGATTTACCGCCGTTGCTTGAATTAAAGGCTGGGTTGCAGGCCAGCGGTCATGCAATACAAGCGCGGTTATATGCCGAAGATCCGGGCCGGGATTTCCAACCTTGCCCTGGCTTGCTGACGGTAGTGAACTTCCCGGCAACTGACGGTAAAGCCTTGCGCATTGATACTTGGGTTGAGGCTGGTTGCGAGATTGCGCCGTACTTTGATCCGATGATTGCCAAGTTGATCAGTTGGGCGCCGACTCGCGCGCAGGCCATTGCAGGACTCGGGCAAGCGCTGCGTGACAGCCATTTATATGGGGTGGAAACCAATCGCGATTATCTGCGGCAGATTTTAGTGGACGCGCCTTTTGCCAGCGGCCAGCCATGGACTCGCTGCCTGGAAGGGTTGGTATACCGCGCCAACACCTTTGAAGTGCTCAGCGGCGGCACTCAGACCAGCGTCCAGGATTATCCGGGACGTCTGGGCTATTGGGCGGTGGGTGTTCCACCGTCGGGGCCGATGGACAGTCGATCCTTACGGTTGGGCAACCGGTTGTTGGGCAACGACGAAGGGGCCGCCGCGCTGGAAATTACCATGAGCGGCCCGCTGCTGCGTTTCAACACTGATGCGGTGGTAGCCATTACTGGAGCGGAAATTCCGGTGACACTCGACGGGCAGACGCAAGCAATGAACACCGCGACTTTGGTGACGTCGGGTTCAACCTTGGCGCTAGGGACGATTGGCGGTGCCGGGGCGCGCAGTTACCTCTGCGTGCGCGCAGGCCTGGAGCTGCCGGATTATCTGGGGAGTAAAAGCACCTTCACCCTCGGTCAATTTGGCGGCCATGGCGGACGAGCATTGCGCGCTGGTGATGTACTGCACATTCCACCGTTGAGTGATCGCCGCGTGGGGCTGAGCGTGCTGCCTGAACAGCTCGCCAACTTGCTGGATGTGCGGCAAATTCGCGTCATTTATGGCCCGCATGCGGCGCCGGAGTATTTCACCGAGTGCTACATGCAGACGTTTTTTTCGACCCATTGGGAAGTGCATTTCAACTCCAGCCGAACCGGCGTGCGCTTGATCGGGCCCAAGCCAGAATGGGTCCGTGCCGACGGTGGCGAGGCGGGACTGCATCCATCGAATATTCATGACAATCCGTATGCCATTGGCGCCGTGGACTTCACCGGCGACATGCCCGTGATCCTCGGCCCCGACGGGCCAAGCCTGGGTGGATTCGTTTGCCCGGTGACCGTTATCGAGGCCGACCTTTGGCAATTGGGGCAGCTTAAGGCCGGGGATAAAGTGCAGTTTTATCCCATCAGCCTGCAAACCGCCCGCAGCTTGGCCCAAACAGATCTCTGTGTGGGCCCACTTTTAGACGAAGCAGGCGACGCGGCGTCTGACTTGGCGCTATCGCGGACAAGCGCGCTCCTGCAGGAGGCCGGGGCGGAGTTGATTTCGCCGATTGTGCTAGATATCGGTCAGGACGACACACGTCTGGTAGCTCGCCTTTGCGGGGACACCCATCTGCTGCTGGAGATCGGCGCCGCCGAGCTGGACCTGGTGCTGCGGTTTCGCGCCCATGCGTTGATGCAAGCGCTGGAGGGCAAAGCTCTGCGAGGGGTGATCGACCTGACCCCAGGGATTCGTTCGCTGCAAGTTCACTATCACCCCGAGCAACTTCCTTTGGCCAACCTGCTTAACATCCTCGCCCACCAATGGGAAACCGTCTGCGCCAGCAAAGACCTGCACGTGCCCTCGCGGATCGTTCATTTGCCGCTGTCCTGGGATGACCCGGCGTGCCAACTGGCCATTGAAAAATACATGACCACCGTGCGCAAAGACGCGCCATGGTGCCCGAGCAATCTGGAATTCATCCGCCGCATCAATGACCTGCCCAACCTCGACGAAGTGCAGCGCACCGTGTTCGACGCCAGCTATTTGGTCATGGGTTTGGGCGACGTTTACCTCGGCGCCCCCGTCGCAACACCACTCGATCCGCGTCATCGCTTGGTTACCACCAAATACAACCCGGCTCGCACTTGGACCGCTGAAAACTCTGTCGGCATCGGCGGCGCGTATATGTGCGTCTATGGTATGGAAGGCCCCGGCGGATATCAATTCGTGGGGCGCACCTTGCAGATGTGGAACCGCTATCGGGAAGTGGCCGCGTTTAATGGTAAACCTTGGCTGTTGCGCTTCTTCGATCAGATCCGCTTTTACCCGGTCAGTGCTGAAGAGCTATTGCATATTCGCCGCGACTTTCCACTTGGCCGTTACTCGCTAGACATCGAACACTGCACCCTGAACCTGGCGGACTATCAAGATTTTCTCAATCGTGAAGCTGAAGGCATCGCCGCATTTCGAGCGCAACAACAGGGCGCATTCAACGCCGAACGCGAACGATGGATTGCCAGCGGCCAAGCGAATATTGAGAGCCATGAAGCCGTTGCAACGGTCACTGACGATGAGCCCCTCGATGCAGGCCTATACAGCATCGATAGCCACATCGCGGGCAATCTCTGGCAGGTGCAAGTCAAGGTCGGCCAGCGGGTCGAAGTCGGCGATGTATTGGTAATCCTGGAATCGATGAAGATGGAAATTCCACTCCTGGCAACCTTGGCAGGCACCGTTAGCGAAGTGCGCGTGCAACCCGGATCGGCCCTGCGTGCAGGGCAAAGGGTCGTGGTTCTGAAAGCGGATTGAATTTTTTAATTTTAAGAGGAATGTCCCATGGGTAATGCTGAGCAACTCATAGATTTACGTCTTGATAAAGTCCGTGCGGCGTATCAAACCGGAGCCCTGACACCTCGGCAACTGGTTTTCGCCCTTCGGGAAAAAGCTACGGCGCTGAACCCGACCTATCACCTGTTCATTCATCTGCTAAGCATCGCGGAACTGGAACCGTATCTGGCAGCGCTGGAAAGTCGCAACCTTAAAGACCTGCCGCTGTACGGGGTGCCATTCGCGATCAAAGACAACATCGATTTAGCCGGTATCCCCACCACCGCTGCGTGCCCGGCGTTCGCCTATACGCCGGATACGTCGGCGACTATTGTCGAGCAACTGATCGCACTCGGTGCGATTCCCATGGGCAAGACTAACCTCGACCAGTTCGCCACCGGATTGAACGGCAGCCGCTCACCTTACGGAGCTTGCCCCAACAGTGTTTCGATGGATTATCCATCAGGCGGCTCCAGCGCAGGTTCGTCGCTGGCGGTGGCGTTAGGCGTTGCCAGCTTTGCCCTCGGCACCGATACCGCAGGCTCGGGCCGGGTGCCCGCGGCGCTGAATAACCTGCTGGGCTTGAAACCCAGCAAAGGCTTGATCTCTACAGCAGGCGTGATTCCAGCCTGCCGCACACTGGACTGTGTCAGTACCTTCACCGCCACCGCCCGCGAAGCCAGCCAATTGCTCGGCCTCCTCGCACGTCATGACCCGCGCGACGCCTACAGTCGCCGCAATCCAACGTGGAACGATGCGTCAGCGTTTGGCGTACCAAGACCGTTCAAATTCGGCGTGCCGCGTCAGCAGGATCTGGAGTTTTTCGGCTGCACAGAAGGTCCGCAACTGTTCGATGACGCCGTCATGCATCTGATCGCACTGGGCGGGGAAGCCGTGACCCTTGACCTATCGCCATTTCTGGAAGCGGGCGCTTTACTCTACAACGGCCCGTGGGTAGCCGAACGCTACAGCGTGGCGGGCCAATTGATAGAGAGCCACCCCGAAGCTGTATTGCCGATCATCCGGGCAGTATTGGCCAAAGCACCCACCGTCGACGGCGTGCAAACGTTCCGTGCGCACTACCAGCTACAAGCACTCAAAGCGCTGTGCGACAACGCGCTAGAACATCTCGACTGCGTGCTGACCCCTTCTATCCCTCGTCCGGTGACGCTGGCCGAACTGGCTGAGGAGCCGGTGCTGCGAAACTCGGAGCTGGGCTACTACGCCAATTTCGTCAACCTGCTGGACTACGCGGCCGTCGCCGTACCCAGCGGCTTCATGAAGAGCGGCCTGCCGTGGGGCGTGACGTTGGTTGGCCGAGTCTTCACCGATCAATACTTGCTAAGCCTCGCCGATGCCCTGCAACGGCAGACAGATGTACGCGTGATCGGCCATAACTCACTCAACCTTTCTGCTCCCGCGACAACCGCACGCAACGACAAGTCGCGGCTGGTGGTCTGTGGCGCACACATGGAGGGTTTGGTGCTGAACGGGCAACTCAGGCAACGCGGCGCGCGCTTGCTGGAAGTCACTTACAGTTCAGCTGACTATAAGCTTTACGCGTTAGCGGGTGGTCCTCCGTTTCGCCCAGGCATGCTTCGGGTCGAGGAAGGCGGCGTAGCCATTGCAGTGGAGGTCTGGGAGTTACCAAGTCTCGAATTGGGCTCGTTCCTTACCGGCATTTCGGCGCCGCTAGGGCTAGGAAAAGTTCAGCTGGAAGATGGCCGCTGGGAGAGTGGATTCATCTGCGAACCCTATGGTCTGGAAGGCGCCACAGACATCAGCCATTTAGGCGGATGGAGGGCTTACCTGCGTGCTAACGCCAGAGTTTAATTAGAAAAAACCGGTGAGGGGGTCGCTCCTTTGCCGGTCGTTACATAGATACCGATCAGGACGAAATTCCCCCGGCACAGTGAGGCCCTTTCCGTCCGGATCAACAACCGTCATGAATGAACAGTGGAACGCGACCGATGCACTACCGAACCGTCTTCATGAGCGCAAAGACACGCTTCCTTCGTCTGGCGCCTTCTCTGTGTCGCCGTTCGATGAGCCCGATGAGCCGGTTCGTACCGACGACTTTCAGACTCAATCCTCTGAGCAGGCTCCTGATGCGGCCCCCGCTGAAGCGCTGAACATCCAACGACTCATCTTGCGCAGGAAAACACCGGCCGCCAAACTGCTTTCGGGTTCAGTACTGAGCCTGAAAACCTGGCAAATGGACTTGGACTCGCCCCCCTCCCCCAAAGCTTACATCCGACAACAATTGGTGCGGTTTCTAGCGGACAACGGGCCAATCGACAACGCCGAAAAACTCCCCTCACCCGATGAGTTGTACGTCCGCTTTAGCACCGAGACCGATCCTGAAATTCAGGTTGATGGCCATGAACACTATGCATTGCAGCTCTCCCTTACCGAGATCGTCTTAGCGTCGCTCGAACCCGCCGGTTTTCTCGCGCTGATCAAATGTGTCGAAGCGGATCGCCCACTCTTCGGATCAACCCCCCTGCTCACCATTGGTTCACTGATCGAATTCATCTATACGGCGCGGTGGGAGCACAACTATTGCCAGCTCGTCGAACAGTTCTGGGCCCACCATGAAGCGACGTATTGCGCCCTTGCCAAGCTCTCGTTCGTCGATGGCCTATCCCGGCAATACATAAAAAAGAAAATAACGCTGGAGGGCTACACTCTGGCGCTCGGCGCCTTGGGCCTGGATCGGTTTCCCACAACGCTTGCAGAACTTGAACAGCCGACGAGCGGCGAACGCGCAGCCATCAGTCTACTTTCACTGAACGGACGGACCATCCCGGGCATTTTTCAGCTGAAGTCCAAGGTCACCTCACACTGTTTTATCCACACCCTGGGAAACGCTCCTACGACCATTGAATATATCGACGATGAGCAGAATCACAGCACCGCCAAGCAGCTCGAAGCACTAAACGGCTGCGCCTGGCTTGCGCCATTGGTGGATGGCGTTCCGCTGCAGGACAACCCTAACCTCAGCGCGAACCTAGTGGACGGCGATTTGTTTGCAGCGCTCACGGCAGCCCAAAAGGCGTTCTCGCTGGAAGCACTTACCGATCTGCGCTCCGGGACATTTTCGGAATTAGACGACGCGGATGATGAACCACTTTTCAAGGATGTCGAGCGCGGCCTGGCCTTGGTCAGCGTCATTGATCTGTGGCAACAGCCTGACGTTTCAAAGCGAATACCCCACCCGGAAAAAGTTGCCCACCGCCTGGTGCGCAACGCCCTGATCAAGCGTCATCAGCTAGACCTTTCCCCCGATACCGTGTTCATTCGCTACGTCCGTGGCAGCTCGACCTCACCACTAGGCAGCGCCCATGCGCCAGTTACATTTGTGCATGTACCTAACGAAACTCCAATCAGTTTGACCCGTGCGTTGCTCTGCAACTATAGGGTTGACCGTCCCGTGGGTTATCTCGATAACGGTGCACGCAGCGTGGTCTATTCAGACCCCTCAGGGAAAGGTATACAGGCTGAAGATACTGAACTACCACTCTCACCTGACGCCGTTGAAAGCCTTATAAAAGACATCGACTTTCTGCCCTTGATGACCAACCGGTTGAACGGATTTTGGAAAAAACACGCGGCAACTATCGAGCGCTCGCTCGCTACCACGTTAATTACGCAACTTGTGATCGCTCTCAAGATGGGCCATGTATCGCGGGTCGGGTTTGACATGTTAGTGGAGGCCTTGGAGTATCCGCCAAGCCAAACGGCCCCTTCGAATATCCGCTGCAAAAGCTTGGGCTTTTATCTACAACCAGCGCTGGCTGAAAGTAAGCACTGCCAACGCTGCGCAGGTTTGTTGGTGTTCTTTAAGGCCAATAATCCGCGCAGAGTGCTGTATCAAGCCGGACAGGCCCAGACATTCGTCGAACTCGACAGCCGTGATGAACTCATTCAACACATTGTAAAAGCTGCGGGGAATGAACTGTGGCGAACCACTTTATTGAACTACGTCCCGGTGAACCAGCATCAAAAGCTCATCTATGTCCTGGAGATCTGGGCTGGCCAACGTTTCCCTGAACCGCCAGTTACGTTGTTGCGCCCATGGACCGACGTGATCTATGCCGATCATCTGCATAAAGCAAAAGCCAAAACGTTGTGTGAGCAGACACTCACTTCTTCACCGTTTGTTTTTATGCGGGAAACACTCGCGCGCAATCATCAGGCAGACGCAAACGACTGCATTGTAACGTCGGAAGAAATCACGCTTCGTTACTGGATGCAGCAAATCAACCATTTGCGGCTACTGCTGGAACCCCTATCGCTACTGTTGGTTCCGGCGAGGGTGGCTTCAGTATTGGCGCATGCCGGCGCAGCTTATCTGAGCATTAAGACAGCGAATTTACCCGGACACCGAGACACCGAAAAACGCCTGGCGGTGCTTACTACGCTGTCGCTTGGGCTGTTTCAACTAGCACCGCTCGCTCACGGCTTACTTCGTGCGCTGAGCGCAGTCGTGCGACCGAGAACGTTATTGAGAGCCGGGGCAGTTCTGACCTCGTCGTATTTACCACGGTTTAGTTTATTACTCAGGGGGTGCGTCAATCCGCGAAAAACCACGCTTCAAGCATTTTTCAATACCACCCGCCTGATGAAAACCTGGGCAATTCCAGGGAATAAAATCTTCGGCACCTCAGCGGTCCAGGTCTGGAAACTTGATCGCAAGTTTCTGCTATGGACATCTGACCAAAGACAAGCCAGAACCTTAGTCGTCAGCACTCATGGCTACTATTTACCCTGGACAAAGACTACACCGATCCCCAACGGCACCGAACTCAGAACCTTCGCGCCCCATGGCTCAGTGCTTGTTGATCCAGCACTTCATCGGGTCGTCGCACAGCAAGTCAGGCCTTTTTCAACGCTGAACGCAGCCGGCAACCATCCAGCGGCTGGCTCGATGCCGCCGTTTTCTATCACCGATAGGCTCATGGCGGGTACCTCACTACCTGGAAGAATCAAGAATTACAGCCTGGCAAAATTTCAGGGCTCCCACGGCGAGAGTTATCAGGACATCAGCCACGTGGTGCGCAATTCAAATCAGTCCCCTTGGCGTGGCGCGCAGTTGCCTGCTGTGCCGATGGATGTACTGACAGTCAGAAATCGCTTCGCCATGGCTCACCCAACCCTACAAGACTTGTTCAAATCACTGTCCGAACACGGCATACATTACGACCGAATTTTACTGCTGCACTGTCGCTGTTCCGCCATCAGCGCCGCGTTGCGCCTGTCACCGACTTATACGGCCCCTATTAACACGGCTCCGCCTAGCCCTGGCCCTTGAACTCGATAGCGTTATAGGGCGGCGACACGCTAGCATGCCGCTTCCTATTGGATTTAGCTCAACAACGGATTTGTCATGTTTCGTCACATCACCTTCAATTCACAACGCTCATCGGTCATGACGCTGGTGGTTCTGGAAAGCCGCCTGCGTCGGTCCGATATCATTTGTCGCTGGGGCGGCGAAGAGTTCCCGCTCAAGGCAACCGACAGCGACCGAAGTCAGGCGTGCATAGAAACGGCGCTTCCTCATGTTGAATAGTCCTGACAGGATCGACGGATCGACCTGCCCCATGTGCGGTCTGAGTAACAGTTGCACCCTGGCCGACCCACGCACGGCGGCGCAACCATGCTGGTGTTTTTCCGTAACCATTGAACCGGGAATACTTGAAGCGTTGCCGCCACAGCTGCGCAACCAAGCGTGCTTATGCCCGCGCTGCGCGCTGGCCAATGTCGACGAAACGTCGAAATCAGACCACTAAGTCACCATGCGACTGGATCGATTTCTCAGCAATCTGCCGCGCTTCAGTCGCAAAGACGTGCGCTTTGCATTGGTTGGCAAGCGAATCAAAGTCGACGGGCAAACCGTTAGCAATCCTCTTCACGAAGTTCGCGAATTCAGCCGTGTTGAGTGCGATGACGAGGTTCTACAGATCGGCAAGCCCGCTCGTTACTTCATGCTGCACAAACCACCGGGGTGCGTCAGCGCGACGACTGATCCGCAACATTCAACCGTGCTGGACCTACTCAATGAGTCTGACAAACACGACCTGCACATTGCCGGACGGTTGGACTTCAACACCACCGGGCTGATGGTGATCACCAACGACGGCGTGTGGTCCCGGCGCCTGACACAACCGCAGACCAAAATCGCAAAAATCTACTACGTCGAAACTGAGCACCTCATCAGCCAGGACTACGTACAGAAGTTTGCCGAAGGCTTTTATTTCGCTTTCGAAAACCTCACCACGCAGCCCGCCGAACTGACGCTAATCAGCCCGTGCAGCGCACGCTTGAGCATCGTCGAAGGGCGCTATCATCAGGTCAAACGTATGTTCGGCCACTTCGACAACAAAGTGGTGCGGCTGCATCGCGAGTCCATGGGACCGTTGCGCCTGGACCCTGAGTTGGCGCCCGGTGAGTACCGCCCTCTGAGCATTGCAGAAATACAGGCGATATGAACTTGGCCTACCGTTCAGCAGAAGGTGTCGAACAATTTACCAACATCACTTGCGAGGTATCGTCGAGCCTGCTTGAATCCAAACGTCAGTCCGCATGTGACTGAGCAGTCACAAATCCATTCCAAGAAACTTTTGACGAGACGAGAACCTCTGGTTCCGCCCCGGCAAACAGCCCTCCAATAAAAATACCTGTCGACCAGATCTTGTCGGATTGACATGGGCCCCGGTTTTCCAGGCGTATGCCTACCTGTCATGAAGCTCGTGCAAGCTCGTTTGCGCGCATACCTGTTCTACGCCAGGAGTGAGTCGTCATGAGGCCAGAAATCGCTGTGCTTGATCTACAAGGTCAGTTCCGGGTCTACACGGAGTTCTACCGCGCAGATGCCGCAGAAAAGACCATTATTCTGGTCAACGGCTCGATGGCCACCACTGCGTCCTTTGCCCAAACCACCCGAAACCTATACCCGCATTTCAACGTGGTTCTGTACGACCAACCCTATGCAGGCAAATCTAAAGCCCACAACATGCACCGCAAACCGCTGACCAAAGAGCTGGAAGGCCAGATCCTTCTTGAGCTGATCGACCATTTTGCCGCCGAACACGTGCTGTCATTTTCGTGGGGCGGTGCAGCCACTCTGATTGCCCTCGCCCATCGTCCACGGCAGATCGAAAAAGCCGTCATCAGTTCGTTCTCCCCCGTGGTCAATGTACACATGCGCGACTACCTAGAACGCTGCATCAGGCACTTGGGCGCGTTTGACCGGCATGAGGTCGGCCATTTGGTGAATAACACCATTGGCAAGCACCTGCCGTCATTGTTCAAACGCTTCAATTACCGCCACGTCAGCACGCTCGACATCCACGAGTACGTGCAAATGCATTTTCACATCAGCCAAGTGCTGTGCATCGATCAACTGTGCTACCTCAAAGCGGCGCAAAACATCGACGTGCCGGTGCTATTTCTCAATGGCGAGTGGGATGAATACACCGCTGCGGCCGACTCCAGGCTCTTCGGCCAACACGTTTCGGATTGCCAGTTCACAACCCTGCAAAGCACCGGGCACTTTCTGGACATGGAACACAAAACCGCCTGCAGCGATTCGCAAAAAGCCCTGTTGAGTTTTCTGAAACCAGAAGCTGCGCCTAAGCGTTTCAGGTACCACCAGGAACAGAACCACCATGCGTTCGCACTGTAAAACAAAGTGCCATTCCCCTTGAGAATCGCCTCATCTAGGTTGCAGGGGATCTCTGCAGGGAATGTTTTGGATGGGCGTGGACTGTGCGCTTGTGAAGCGAATATGGAGATGTAGATTTGCTTGAAATGCACCCATCAAGAAATTAGCACTTTTGTTCAGAAGCGACTTCTGGTACAAAGTCAGCCGCGAAAAGCGGGTGTCGTATAATGGCATTACTCCAGCTTCCCAAGCTGATAACGAGGGTTCGATTCCCTTCACCCGCTCCATCTCAGTACCTTTAGCGAGTCCGCCGTCACCTAACGTCCGACTGCTTTGGTACCGCTTACTCGCTCACTTGCGGCATCCTGTCGGTAAGTTCCGTCGTTATAGACCGCCAACGCGGCCTACTCAGCCCGCTTTTAATTGCCGCATTGCCGTTATCTCTGGCAGATCCATCCGCCGCACGTAAACCCGTAAAGGCTCCGTGACGTTCAAACGGTCGTCGATGTTCTGCTCCAGCAGCAACCTCACCGACTCACGCTTAAGTGTCATTAGCTGTCCATCGCCGCTGCACCAAACAAACTCGTTGGTAGGAGTAATGCTGTCATCCGTGACGTCCATACCAAACGAGTCTTCACTGAAACGGACGATGTAGCGGTTCGCTTTGTGGTGATAGCCGACGAAGCCTTTAAGCTGGTCGGCGGCGTCGCAAATGGTGCTGGAAGTGATGCTCATGGTTGGCCTCTGAAAGAATTAAAGGGCGTGGCGAAAGATGGCTTCGATCTGCAATTGGTCCGCCGGGCGCGGGTTGGTAAAGCCGCAAGCATCTTTGAGGGCATTGGCGGCGAGGGTCGGAATATCATTTTCCTTGAACCCCAACTCCTTGAGGCCCGCCGTTTAACAGCTCCAAGCCTTTTTCAACGTTAGCAACCGTAGGGTTCGGTTGTGCGCCATCGAAAACCAGCGCGTCAATGTCTTGCGCGGCCAACAACCCGACGATGGTGTCTGCCACGCCAGCCTTCGCCAGCCCGGCGTCGGTGACGATCAATGCTTTGCGCAAACCGAAGTTGTGAATGGCGGTCATCGCTTCCGTCATGCAGCCAATACCCATGATGTTCACGGCGGGGATGAAGAACGTGCTGCTCATGGAAAATCCTTTGCACAGAAACCCTGCTGGCGCATCCGGCCGGGCGAATGCTTGCAGCATCTTCCGATTGCCAGGCGTCGATATTGATCTGGCGCAATAGCCGTCCGGTCTTGAGCGGTTGGCGTGATAAAGTCCCGCCCCTGAACTTTCCCGACTTGATGGCGACGAACAGAAACTATGGAATTCACGGATTTTGACGCTGAGCTTGCAGAGTGGAATGAGCTGCAAGCGACCACCCCGTTTTCCGATTTGCTGGTCGGCAACGGCGCGAGCGTGGCGGTCTGGAAGAATTTTTCTTACTACTCGCTCTTCGAAGAGTCCGAGACCACCCGCAACAAACCCCTGAGCCATACCGAACTTGCGGTGTTCAACGCTTTGGACACTCGTAACTTCGAGCCAGTCTTGAGTGCACTCAAAAGCGCCATGCGCGTCAATGCGGCGCTAACCATCAGTTCGTCTTCGCCCCGCAATCGCTACTTCGCCATCAAAGAAGCGTTGATCCACGCCGTGCGTTCGGTCCACATTCCGTGGCGTTTGGTGAATGAAAAATCGCTGCTGCGGATTAATCAGGAACTCAGCCAATACCGGACCGTGTTTTCCACCAACTATGATTTGTTGTGCTTTTGGGCGGTGATGCAGTCTCCGGAAAAATTCAACGACCTGTTCGACGATGACGCCATCTTCGACCCCACCCGATCCATCGCCGACACCACGCGCATGCTGTACCTGCACGGAGGGCTGCATTTAGTAAAAAACCTGGATGGCAGCGTGCGCAAGTTGCTGTCATCGGAAAGCACCCTGCTCGGCAGTTTTGCCATCAACGCGCTGGACGATGTACCGATTTTCATCAGCGAAGACAGCAGCGCACAAAAAATGAAAATGATCCGGCATACCGATTACTTGGGTTTCTGCCATGCGCAACTGGCCAACCCTAAAGATGCGTTGTGCGTTTTTGGCCACGCACTGGGCAAGCAAGACGCGCACATTGTTGATGCGATCAAGCTGGCGAATCCCAAGACCATTGCTTTCTCCATAGCCCCGCGCAGCCAGGGCTTTATTCAGCAACAGAAGCGCCACTACAGCAGCCTCTTTGCTGGGCAAGGGGTAACGTTGAAGTTCTATGACGCCAAGACCCACCCACTGGGTGACCCGGCCTTGTCCGTGTCGATTAAGGGATTGAACACCCCCCTGCCTTCGCCGAAACCAACACACTCCAGGCACTGATCGTCGCTTTCCACTGATCAAAACTGTACGGACAAATCTCTCGATAGCTGTGAGGGTGTTCGCCTTGGGTTTGTGGCTAGATGATCGCCTCTGTCTATAAATCCAATAACAAGGCGCGTTTTATCATGTCCTCTCGCGAAAACACCGGCATGGCCCTGGGCCTGATCGGGGTGATTATTTTTAGCCTGACACTGCCCATGACCCGCATCGTGGTCCAGGAAGTGAATCCCCTTCTCAACGGTTTGGGCCGAGCGCTGTTGGCGGCGATACCGGCCGCACTTCTGCTGCTGATCCGTCGCGAACATTGGCCGACCTGGGCGCAAGTCAAAGGTCTGTGCCTGGTGAGTCTGGGGGTCATCATCGGCTTCCCGGTGTTGTCCGCTTGGGCTATGAAAACCCTGCCGGCTTCCCACGGCGCACTGGTAAACGGCCTACAACCTCTGATCGTGGCGATTTACGCGGCATGGTTATCACACGAACGACCTTCAAAAGCCTTCTGGGCCTGCGCAGCGCTGGGCAGTGCCTTGGTGTTGAGTTATGCGTTGATCAGTGGCGCCGGTTCCATCCAGGCGGGCGATCTGTGGATGCTGGCGGCGATTGCCGTAGGTGGGTTGGGTTATGCCGAAGGTGGCCGACTGGCCAAGGAAATGGGTGGCTGGCAGGTCATTTGTTGGGCGCTGGTGTTGTCCGCCCCACTGCTGGCAGGACCAGTGATCTACCTCGCGCTGCAACATCAGGGGCCAATATCGACTGGCACGTGGTGGGCGTTTGCGTACGTAACAATTTTCTCGCAATTCATCGGTTTCTTTGCGTGGTACGCCGGTCTGGCCAAGGGCGGTATTTCGCGAGTGAGTCAGGTTCAGTTGTTGCAGATATTCTTCACCATCGCCTTCTCGGCGCTGTTTTTCGGTGAACATATTGAGCCCATTACTTGGCTGTTCGCGGCCGGTGTCATCGGCACCGTGATGCTCGGGCGCAAGACTACCGTCATTGCGCCCAAAGCGATCCGCATCTGATCAGTTGATGTAGCCGTCTGCCTGGAGCAAGGTTTCCAGGCAGTGCTCCTGAATGCCGTAGAACGTTTTCAATTCCTGAATCTTCGCCAACAACTCGGGCTGCTTAAGCGGCTCGACGCGCTTGACCGCGAGGATCATTTTGTTCTTGTTGGTGTGCTCTAGCGAAATGAACTCGAACACTTTGGTCTCGTAGCCACAGGCCTCAAGGAGCAAAGCGCGCAAGCTGTCAGTGACCATTTCCGCCTGCTGCCCCATGTGCAAACCGTATTGCAGCATCGGCCGCAGCAGGGTCGGGCTCTGGATCTGCAAACGAATCTGCTTATGACAGCACGGCGAACACATGATGATCGACGCCCCGGAGCGAATGCCCATGTGGATCGCGTAGTCAGTGGCAATGTCACACGCGTGCAAGGCAATCATCACATCCAGCGCGCTAGGCGCCACGCTGCGCACATCACCGTGCTGGAACACCAGGCCGGGATGCTCCAGGCGTTCGGCTGCGGTGTTGCACAACATCACCATGTCTTCGCGCAACTCGACGCCAGTCACCTGACCCTCGGCTTGCAAGGTGTTGCGCAGGTAATCGTGGATAGCGAAGGTTAAATAGCCTTTGCCCGAGCCGAAATCCGCGACTGTGATCGGCTGATCAAGCGCCAGCGGTGATGAACTCAAGGCGTGGGAAAACACCTCGATAAATTTGTTGATCTGCTTCCATTTACGCGACATGGCCGGGATCAGCTCATGCTGTTTATTCGTCACGCCCAAGTCCGTCAGAAACGGTCGGCTTAATTCCAGGTAGCGCTTTTTCTCCCGATCATGCTCAGCCGACGGCGCTTCGCGTTCTTGCTGCGCCTTGCTTTTGAACAGGGTGCTTTTACCTTTTTTGCCGTATTCCAACTGCACTTCATCGGTGAGCGATAACAAGTGCGCGTTCTTGAACGCGTCAGGCAGCAACCCAGCGACCAGGTCGACGCCCTCGGCCAGCAAGAAATTCTTGGTGATGTCGCGGGTTTTATAGCGATAGACGAACGACAAGTGCGGCAGCTCTCTAATCGTCGTCAGTTTGATGATAATCCGCTGCAACTCCGCCTCAGCGCCGACGTACTTAGCTAGCACCAGCTTGATAAACGAGTTCTGCGACAGACTCGTGTCTAGCAGGCTCAAAAACTGTGCTCGGTGATCCGGCGCAGGCTGGGTGGAGGTTGCAGTAACTGACATCGGTAAGCGCCTCGGGCGGGCTGAAAATAATAAGGCCAGTATTTTAGGCGGGTTGGGGAAGATGGGTTGGTTTAATTAGCGGACGGCGATTGGCGGTGTCTGTAGAAGTCAACTGGCTGGCGAGGCGGTGTGCCTGACAAATCGCGGGGGATCTTCGCCAACAAGTTGGCTCCAGGCCATGAGGCGGCACCTGTCACAGCACCACCAACCGATTAGGCAGCTCGTTACGTGTTTGAGTCACGGGCACATGATCGGCCAATAACTCGCCACACGCTTCAATGCAGCCCAGAAAACCTTTTAACGTCTCACCGTCTTTTACCTGCTGGGTAAACACATCAATCAGCGCTTTCCAGACATCGTCATCCAGCCGACTGCTGATGCCCCGGTCAACCAGAATCTCCACATAGCGCTCGGCTTCTGAAACGAAAATCAACACCCCAGTTGCGCCAACCGTACGGTGAAGATTCTGCTCAAGAAACTGACGACGGGCCAGGTTACTTGCGCGCCAATGGCGAACCGACTCAGGAATTAATTGAGTAGTGATCACCGGCAAGCGCATCACCAACGCCGCAACGATAAACGTTGCGAATTGGCTCAGTAACAATTGATTCGCACTGAGCCAACCCGAGACGTAACTCAACAAACCTGGCACCAACAGCGCCACTAACCCAGCCCAGATCAACGGCACGTAAGCATAGTCGTCCGACCTCGCCGCCAGCACCGTAACCAGTTCAGCATCGGTCTTCAATTCCACCCGGCTGACCGCTTCGGCCACTTGTCGTTGTTCGTCGTTACTCAGTAAAGACATGGTGAATCACTCGCTGATACATGGATGACAAATTGTCCTTTACCTTAACTACCAACTGCCAGAGGCCCCTCCGCCGCCAAAGCTGCCGCCGCCACCGCCGAAACCTGCGCCGCCACCTGATCGGGAACCACCTGCTCCGAAACCGCCAGCACCGCCGATAAAACCACCTCCGCCACCAAAACGCCCACCACCGCCCCAACGCATATTGATAAAGATGAAAGCCAAAAACAGTCCCACATACAAAAAGTCACGGGGCACGTCGCTGGAGTCGTTCTCCCCGGCCAGATCTGCAGCAGGCTCCGCCAACGGGTTGCCGCCCAACACCTGAATCATCGCCTCAGTCCCTTGGCTGATCCCGCCAGAGAAGTTACCGGCCTTGAACGCCGGGGTGATGATCTGATTGATGATCACAGAAGACTGAGCATCGGTCAGACGGTCCTCAAGTCCATAGCCAACCTCGATCCGAACCTTATGATCATCGCGGGCCACAATCAGCAGCGCACCATTGTCTTTGTCTTTTTGCCCCACGCCCCATGCCCGCCCCAGCTGATAGCCGTAATCCTCAATGCTGGTGCCTTGCAGATTAGGCAATGTAACCACCACCACCTGCTCACCGGTGGTTTGTTCATGGGCTTGGAGCATTTGCGTCAGCTGTGCTTTGGTTTGCCCGTCGATCAGTTGAGCGCTGTCGACCACTCGTCCAGTCAAAGACGGAAACACCAGTGCGGCGGACGCAACCGTGGTGCATGCCAATAGCAGCCCAAGCGCAATAAGCCGCAAGGCGCGCATCAGAATTTCACTTCCGGGGATTTGTCAGCGCCTTCGGTAGTGGCGTCGAAGTTGGGGCGAATCGGCAAATCACTGTAAATTACGCTGTGCCAAAGACGGCCAGGGAACGTGCGAATTTCAGTGTTATAGCGCTCGACCGAGGCAATAAAATCTTTGCGCGCTACGCTTATTCTGTTTTCAGTACCTTCCAGTTGCGACTGTAGCGCCAGGAAGTTCTGGTTGGATTTAAGGTCCGGGTAACGCTCCGACACCACCATCAATCGACTAAGCGCACTGGTCAGTTGACCTTGAGCCTGCTGGAATTGCTTTAGCTTTTCCGGGTCGTTCAAGCTGCTGGCGTTAATCTGAATAGACGTGGCCTTGGCCCGCGCTTCAATCACGGCGGTTAACGTCGTCTGCTCCTGTTTGGCGTAGCCCTTAACGGTTTCCACCAGATTGGGAATCAGGTCGGCACGCCGCTGATATTGATTCTGCACCTGAGCCCACGCGGCCTTAACCTGCTCGTCATAGGTTGGGATGTTGTTGATACCGCAACCGGCGAGCAACGTGCTCAGCAGCATCAGCGCCGTCATGGACCAACTGAAGCCGTAGCCCCGTGGTGTTTGCATGTTCTTTGCTCCCTTGAAATACTTTTAATTGCGGCCTGCAGAGTGACTTTAGCTAAAACCATCGATCCCCGGCATAATCCGCGAGCAACACTGGATTGCTGACGCGCAATACGCTAAAACTTGCTGCGCTAAAGATGCTCTGCGCGACAAAGAGTTCAGCGGCGGCCCATCGCCCTGATCGACAATATGCGCAACAGACTCAATTACCAAATTTTTGGCTGACCAGTACTTACGTGAGTTGCTGAAGAACGCCTTGAGAAATCATTCATGAATAAGCTGTGTTTGCTGGGCCTTATTGTCGGCCTGGCCAGTCACTCGGTTATGGCCGAGACCAGTACTGCTGTGCTGGCTAACAAAAACGCGTTCATTTCTAATCTGATGAAGCAAATGACCCTCGAAGAAAAAATCGGGCAATTGCGATTGATCAGCATCGGGCCTGAAATGCCTCAGCCACAAATCCTCAAAGAAATTGCTGCTGGCAGAATTGGCGGCACGTTCAACTCCATCACTCGCTCAGAAAACCGCCCGTTGCAACAGGCCGCAGTGGTTAACAGCCGCCTGAAGATCCCGATGTTTTTCGCCTACGACGTTGTCCACGGTCATCGCACGGCATTCCCTATCAGTCTCGCCCTGGCCGCCAGCTGGGACATGGATGCTATCGCCTTGAGCGGTCGAGTATCGGCCACCGAAGCGGCCGCTGATGGCGTGGACATGACCTTCGCACCCATGGTTGATATTTCCCGCGACCCGCGTTGGGGCCGTAGCTCCGAAGGCTTCGGTGAAGACACTTATCTGGTGTCGCGCATCGCCAAGGTCATGGTCAACGCTTACCGCGGAGAGCATCCGGGCGGGGCCGACAGCTTAATGGCCAGCGTTAAGCACTTTGCGCTGTATGGTGCGGTAGAGGGTGGCAAAGACTACAACACCGTCGATATGAGCCTGACGCGTATGTACCAGGATTACTTGCCGCCTTATCGCGCCGCTATCGACGCGGGAGCTGGCGGCGTCATGATCGCGCTGAACTCGATCAACGGTATTCCGGCTACCTCAAACACCTGGTTGCTCAAAGACCTGTTGCGCAAGGATTGGGGCTTCAAAGGCGTAACCATCAGCGACCACGGCGCGATTAAAGAGTTGATCCGCCATGGCGTAGCCCGCGATGACCGTGAAGCCGCCAAACTGGCAATCAAAGCCGGTGTTGATATGAGCATGAACGACTCGGTGTACGGCGAGCAACTCCCCGGACTGTTGAAAGACGGCGAGATTTCCCAGAACGACATCGACAGCGCCGTTCGTGAAGTCCTGGGCGCCAAGTACGATATGGGGCTGTTTGCTGACCCGTTTCGCCGCATTGGCGATGCGGCTCACGACCCGGCCGACACCAACGCTGAAAGCCGTCTGCATCGTACCGAAGCCCGTGACGTTGCGCGCAAAACTCTGGTATTGCTGAAAAATGACCACGAAACGCTGCCGCTAAAAAAACAAGGCACCATTGCGGTCATTGGTGCATTGGCGAAAAGCCAACTCGACATGCTGGGCAGTTGGTCAGCTGCCGGCGTACCGCAACAATCGGTGACGGTCTATGACGGTCTGGCCAATGCCGTCGGCGATAAAGCCAAGCTGCTGTACGCCCGAGGCGCTGACGTTGCCGATGATCCGTCGATCATTAAATACCTGAACTTCATGGTCACTGAAGTTGAAGTTGACCCACGTCCTGCCGAAGAAATGATCGCCGAAGCGGTCAAGGTCGCGCAGCAATCGGACGTCATTGTTGCCGTGGTCGGCGAGTCGCGTGGCATGTCCCACGAATCGGCGAGCCGCACCAGCCTTAACATTCCTGGCAGACAGCGGGACTTGATCGCCGCCCTTAAAGCCACCGGTAAACCGTTGGTGCTGGTATTGATGAACGGCCGACCGCTGACCCTGGTCACTGAGGAGCAACAGGCTGACGCGATGCTGGAAACCTGGTTCCCCGGCACGGAAGGCGGTAACGCCGTGGCCGACGTACTGTTCGGCGACTACAACCCGTCCGGCAAGCTGGCCATGTCTTTCCCGCGCTCGATTGGCCAACTGCCGGTCTACTACGCGCACCTTGGCACCGGTCGGCCCTATCAGGTCGGCAAACCAGGCAACTACACCTCGCAATACTTTGAGGAAGTTAACGGCCCGTTATTCCCGTTCGGTTATGGTCTGAGCTACACCCAATTCAGCCTGTCTGACGTGACACTGTCCGCCAAGGACATGAAACGCGGCGGCACGTTGACCGCCAGCGTCACGCTGAAAAATACCGGCAAACTCGATGGGGCGACCGTGGTGCAACTGTACCTGCATGACGTCACTGCCTCTATTGCCCGCCCGGTCAAAGAGTTGAAAAACTTCCAGAAAGTCATGCTTAAAGCCGGTGAGGAAAAAGTCATCAGCTTCACCCTCAGTGAAGACGACCTGAAGTTCTACAACGCGGCGCTGAAATATGTCGACGAGCCCGGCGCGTTCGACGTGATGATCGGTCTCGATTCTTCAGACGTGAAACAGCAGAGATTTAATTTGCTGTAACCATTCGGCTGAATGCGCAGTTCCGCCCCGGAACTGCGCTGTACCTGCGCATGTTAAGGTGCGAACCGGTTCATCCTGTCTTTGTCGCCATGCCCTCAATTTCCCGTCTTGCTCACCTGTCTATTTATGCGTTGCTGATTCTTATAAGAGCATTGCTGGCGGCCGGTATAGCGGTTCGTCAGGCCGAGCGGCATGCCTTGGTCGATGACGCCGCCCGCGCCGGGGGGCAACTGATGCTGTATGGCAACACCCTGCACACGCTGATCGAACGTTATCGTGCCTTGCCAGCGGTTTTAGCACTGGACCCCCAATTGCGCTCGGCGCTAAGTGGCCCTGTCAGCTTAAGTACCCAAGACGCATTGAATTTCAAGCTGGAAAAAATCAACAGCGCGGCACAGTCCTCGACTCTGGAGTTGTTGGACCGAAGCGGCTTGGCCGTCGGCGCCAGTAATTGGCGACTGCCCAGCAGCTACGTCGGCCATAACTACGGCTTTCGACCGTATTTCCTACAAACCAAAGCCGAGGGCGTCGGACGCTTCTACGCAGTGGGCGTTACCAGTGGCATCCCCGGTTACTTTCTGTCCAACGCAGTAACCAACGACGCCGGGGATTTTTTGGGCGCGATAGTGGTGAAACTTGAGTTCCCCGACCTAGAGCGCGATTGGGGTCAAGGCGATGATCTACTGCTGCTTAGCGATGCCAAAGGCATCGTCTTCATTGCCAATCAGCCGGGCTGGCGCTACCGGGAATTGCTGCCGATATCCGCCGCTGACCGCGCCGAACTGGCCGCCACCCGGCAATACGATAAACAACCGTTGTCCCCACTGAAGAGCCAAACAATCCGTGAATTCAGCAAGACCAGCCATTTGTCCCGCATCGAAGGTCCGCAAGGCGCGGCCGATTATCTGTGGGAATCGCTACCACTAGCCGCTGAAGGGTGGACGCTGCATTTGCTTCGCAAGCCTCAGGCCCTCGCCGAGGACACACGCAATGCCGCATTGGCAGGAGCGGGCACTTGGCTAACACTGGTATTTCTAGGGCTGTTTCTTTACCAACGCTGGCGTCTGGCGCGGGTGCATCGACGTAGTCGTGAAGAGCTGGAACAGTTGGTCCAAGAGCGCACCCGTGATCTGCGCACCGCACAAGACGGGCTCGTGCAATCGGCCAAATTGGCGGCGCTGGGGCAAATGTCGGCGGCGCTGGCCCATGAAATCAATCAACCGTTAACCACCCAACGCATGCAGTTGGCCAGCTTGCGCCTGCTGCTGGATCACGGGCGAATCGATGATGCGTACAGAGCCTTGGGGCCATTGGATCAGCAACTGACACGCATGGCCGCATTAACGGGGCACCTGAAGACTTTCGCACGTAAAAGCCCCAGCGGATTGCGCGAACGCTTGGATTTAGCTGCTGTAGTCGATCAAGCCCTCCTGTTGCTTGACCCTCGCTTACGTCACGAGAAGGTCAGCTGCGTATTGCACCTTATCCGCCCCGCCTTCGTACGCGGTGATGCCATCCGCCTGGAACAGGTGCTGATCAACTTGTTGCGCAATGCGCTGGACGCCATGCGTGACGCACCGCTCAAACGACTGGAAGTAAGCCTTGAACCAGAACCCAACTCGCCACCCCTTTGGCGCTTATCGGTCGGCGACACCGGCGGAGGTATTGCCCAAGAGCATATGACAAACATCTTCGACCCGTTTTTCACCACCAAACCGGTAGGCGACGGCCTGGGGCTGGGTTTGGCCGTGTCGTATGCCATCGTTCATGAATCCGGCGGCACGCTGACGGCGGAAAATTACAGTGATGGCGCACGCTTTAGCCTTGTTTTACCTGCAGAACCAGAGGTCTGACCCTTATGTTGAATTGCGTCATAGTGGTCGACGACGAGGCCAGCATCCGTGAAGCCGTCCAGCAATGGCTGACGCTTAGCGGTTTTAGCGTACAGCTGTATAGCCGAGCAGAAGAGTGTCTCGCCGCGCTGCCGGAGCATTTTCCCGGAGTAATCGTCAGCGACGTGCGCATGCCGGGCATGGGCGGTCTGGCGTTTCTGGATCGGCTACAGATTCTGGACTCTGATTTGCCGGTGATCTTGCTGACGGGCCACGGCGACGTGCCGATGGCGGTGGACGCCATGCGTGACGGCGCCTACGATTTTTTGGAAAAGCCGTTCAGCCCGGAAATATTGCTGAGGATTCTGCGTCGGGCGCTGGAGAAGCGTCAGTTGGTATTGGAAAATCGCCGACTGCATGAGCAGGCCGACGCGAAGGCCAGGATCGACAAAACCCTGCTCGGTGTTACACCAAGTTTGCAGGTCTTGCGTCGTCAGGTGCTGGAACTGGCGCTACTGCCGGTTAACGTAGTAATTCGCGGCGAAACCGGCAGCGGCAAAGAGCTCGTTGCGCGCTGCTTGCATGACTTCGGGCCTCGCGCCAACAAGGTTTTTGTCGCCCTCAATTGTGGGGCGATCCCCGAACACTTGTTCGAGGCGGAGCTGTTCGGTCACGAAAGTGGAGCCTTCACCGGCGCCCAAGGCAAGCGCATCGGCAAGCTGGAGTACGCCGACGGCGGCACATTGTTTCTCGACGAAATTGAAAGCATGCCGCTGGGGCAACAGGTCAAGCTATTGCGCGTTCTACAAGAGCAGCGGCTAGAACGCCTGGGTTCAAATCAAAGCATCAGCATTAATGTTCGGATCATTGCCGCGACCAAGCCGGATTTACTTGAAGAGGCACGGGCCGGGCGCTTTCGCGAGGATCTTGCTTACCGACTAAACGTCGCTGAACTGCGCCTGCCACCCCTGCGTGAACGCAGGGAAGACATTCCCCTGCTATTCAACCATTTTGCCCAAGCCGCCGCTGAGCGCTTAGGGCGCAAGGTCCCGGTGCTAAGCGGCGCCGAGTTGAGTCACCTGCTCAGCCATGACTGGCCAGGCAATGTCCGCGAGCTGGGTAACGCAGCCGAACGTCAGGTGCTGGGGTTGAGCCATTGGCAACCAAACGCTGTCGAGTCGGGGCAATCGCTGGCGGCGCAGCAAGAGGCTTTCGAAGCCCACTGCCTGCGGGCGGCTCTGGTTCGGCACAAAGGCGACATTAGGGCTGTGCTCGGTGAACTGCAGTTGCCGCGCAGAACCCTTAACGAAAAAATGCAGCGCCACGGTCTGCAACGGGAAATGTTTCTACCAAGCATCGACTAGCCGTCCTGATCGGCAACTTTCCGCTTACCAACATCCTTCCAGCAAGCGGATTCTTGCCGAAAAATAATTAATAACCCCTCTAGACCGGCCCTCAACGGCCTGGCACAGCTCCTGCTAAGAGACTGTCAGGCTGCACTCGCATGCGCCCCACTAAAAACAATGACTTACAAGGATTCTTAATGGACACCTCCAACACTCTGTCTGAAGGGTCGGCTGCTGCGCCGGTCAAAGAACGAACCACTGGCAGTCGTCTGAAATCAATTTTCAGTGGCTCGGTTGGCAACATGGTCGAGTGGTACGACTGGTACGTTTACGCCGCGTTCTCGCTGTACTTCGCCAAATCATTCTTCCCGCAAGGCGATACCACCGCGCAGTTGCTCAACACCGCTGCGATTTTCGCCGTAGGCTTTCTGATGCGTCCGATCGGCGGCTGGCTGATGGGCATGTATGCCGACCGCAAGGGCCGTAAAGCTGCGTTAATGGCATCAGTGTTGTTGATGTGCTTTGGTTCATTGATCATCGCGTTGACCCCCAGCTATGCCGTTATCGGTGTCGGCGCCCCGGTGCTATTGGTGTTTGCCCGCCTGTTGCAAGGTTTGTCGGTGGGTGGCGAGTACGGCACCTCTGCTACTTACCTGAGCGAGATGGCCACAAAAGAACGGCGCGGCTTTTTCTCCAGTTTTCAATACGTCACTTTGATTTCCGGCCAGCTCATTGCACTCGCCGTGTTGATCGTCTTGCAGCAAACCCTTACTACCGAGCAGTTGTACGCATGGGGCTGGCGTATTCCGTTCGTCATCGGCGCGCTGTGTGCCGTGGTTGCGCTGTACCTGCGTCGTGGCATGGAAGAAACCGAATCATTCACCAAGAAGAAAAAGCCAAAAGAAAGCGCGATGCGGACCTTGATGCGTCATCCGAAGGAATTGATGACGGTGGTCGGCCTGACCATGGGTGGCACCTTGGCGTTTTATACCTACACCACCTATATGCAGAAGTATCTGGTAAACACGGTTGGCATGAGCATCACCGACTCCACCACCATCTCGGCAGCCACGCTCTTTTTGTTCATGTGCCTGCAGCCACTGGTTGGAGCGCTGTCGGATAAAATCGGCCGACGTCCGATCCTGATCGCATTTGGTCTGCTGGGTACGCTGTTTACCGTGCCAATCCTGACCACGTTGCACACCGTACAAAGTTGGTGGGGTGCGTTCTTCCTGATCATGGCCGCGCTGATCATCGTCAGCGGTTACACCTCGATCAACGCCGTAGTGAAAGCCGAGCTGTTCCCGACTGAAATCCGCGCACTGGGTGTAGGCCTGCCGTATGCGCTGACCGTTTCGATCTTCGGCGGCACCGCTGAATACATCGCCCTGTGGTTCAAAAGCATTGGCATGGAGACCGGTTACTACTGGTACGTCACGGCCTGCATCGCCGTTTCGTTGCTGGTGTATGTTTTCATGAAAGACACCCGCACACATTCGCGAATTGAAACCGACTAACGCTTGGTCGGTATCGAGCTAAGAAGCGGCGACTACCGTTAAGGGGTCGTCTCTTTTACGTTTTGCCTCCCCAGACGCCTTTGGTGTAAGGCGAGTCCATGACTATTAATATTGGCAATAATTGGTAACACCCGGAATGAGTTTTTAAAAGTAACCGGCGGCGTAGCATCCACACCTACCCATTCACCCGTTAACAGCAGCCTGGAACACCCAATTCGATGGGTGCTGACTAGATTCCTGTTGAGGGCTCTGACTCGATAGGTGCATATCATGTTGCTGCTAATGGCATTAATTACATCAGTGCAAACCACATTGCTTTTGATGGTTCTTACCACTTTTCTGCTGACCGGACTGTTGCTGACTGCGCTGCTTACGTGGGCATTGAAGGCTTAGCACCGACGATAAATTACGACTTAGCCCGCGTAACTGTAGCGTCGTATCTATTCTGCGCTCCCTACCTGGCCCGACGATCAATCGGGCTTTATTTTGCCTGCTGAAAAGTTCACTACAAAACTCACGATAACGGCTGAAACGTTTCTTCAGGCCCTTAAATGGCCGTTAACCAGCTGATTTATAAGAATAATTACCTACTATTAATTCTAACGATAATCGATAGCATGCTTATTAGCTTCTTAACCAAACCCAGCGGCGTAACATTCACTCCATCGCAACGCAGACCACCCACTGATTCGGAGTACCCATAATGAAAACTTCAAAACTGATTTTCGGCATCGCTTTCTCGGTACTGGCAAGCACCACCTTCGCTCTGCCGGCGTTAGCAGAAGGCGGCTCGGCTCATACCAATGCAAGCGCGGCCCGCGTTACTTCTGACGGTGCAGACCACGTTGGCGCCAGTCGCCTCGCTTCTGACGGCGCTGACCATGTAGGTGCGAACCGTGTAAGTTCTGATGGTGCCGACCACGTTGGTGCAAACCGTCTTGCTTCAGACGGCGCTGATCATGTTGGCGCAAACCGTGTAAGTTCTGACGGCGCTGACCACGTTGGTGCGAACCGTCTTGCTTCAGACGGCGCTGACCATGTTGGCGCAAACCGCACAAGCTAATCGACTCAATTACTTCTCCCAGCCCGGCTTCTGCCGGGCTTAATTTTGGGCGGTATGAAAGTCTGGAAAACAGGGCTATTGCCTTGCAATATGAGCGACTTAATCTTAGCAACTGCTGTCACTAGGGAGCCCTTTATGTCAGACGATATTCACTTCTACGAACCTGCCAACGGCCATGGTCTACCCCATGATCCGTTCAATGCGATCATCGGACCCAGACCCATTGGCTGGATTTCTTCGCAGGATGCCCAAGGCCGCTTGAATCTCGCCCCTTATAGTTTTTTTAACGGTTTCAATTACACACCTCCGATCATTGGCTTCAGCAGCATCGGTCGTAAAGACAGCCTGAATAATATTGAGCAGACCGGTGAGTTCGTCTGGAATTTGGCGACGTGGTCGTTGGCTGAGGCGATGAACCAAAGCTGCGCCTCCGTACCGCCGGAGGTTGATGAGTTTAAGTTGGCGAACCTCACTCCGGTCGCATCGCGCATCGTCAAAGCGCCGCGTGTGCTGGAGACACCGGTTTCGTTCGAGTGCAAGGTCACGCAGATCATCCAGCTGCAACGCGCCGACAAGGAATTGATACCCACGTGGCTGGTGCTTGGTGAAGTAGTCGCGGTTCACATTGCTAAGTCGATGCTAAAAGACGGCATTTACGATACGGCGTCTGCAGAACATATTTTGCGCGGAGGCGGACCGGCGGATTACTTCAAGATTGATCCCGCATCGCTGTTCAAGATGTACCGCCCCAAAAGCTGATTCGATTTAAAACACCAGCTCGCCGTCCGCATCGACATCGACCAATCGCGCCAACTCTTCAGCAGCGGCATGGTCGGCGTCATGCGCGGTTTTGAACTTCTGATCACCAAGTACACGATGAAAACGTGGCGCACCCCCGGCATGGCGAGCTTTCACCGCAATCGCTGCGCTGTAACCACCGTCGCCCGGCATAACGGCAGACACCGCCTCGACGTCTTTAAATTCTTTACGTGCCATGCAAATCACCCTGCCCAATTTATCGAATGCGGCGATTCTAAACAATTTTGCGAACAATGAATGAAACGCTAATCAACTGGCCAACTGCCGCAGGGGTGCCTGATATTCAGTTTTTTTTGACTAGAAGAGACGTGCTTGAAGGTCTGAAAGTCCAGGATGCCGACAATTAATTGCTGAACCACTTCGGCAAAAACGTTCAGCGCCGCAGTTGCGAACCAAGCGGCCATCGCAATTCAGTCGAGAATACAGCCGCCAATTCCGTGCACCGACCTCCCGCGACCTGGCGCGGTAGCGCCAAAGCGTTTGATCGCACTTGCCTTCAAGCCGCCAGAACGCGACACGCTTCAGCGGGAATGGTGACTGAGACTGGGTGACCGATGGCGAGCCCGAAGCATTGGCTTGGGGTGCTCAAGGCCGTCAGCGAAACACCCGCGCACTCGACAGTGGTTTCGATAGTCGCGCCGATGTCGCGCACAAAAGTCACAGTGCCTAGTAATCGGTTACCCGCTGTTGGCAATGGCGGTGACAATTGCAGGTCTTCAGGACGCACCAACATTTTGATCTGGGCGCCGACGGCGATGCTGCTGCTGATCGGTACGTCCAGCGCCTCACCAGTAGGAAGGCCGACCCGACCTTCACCCAACACAGTGGCCGGAAAAATATTTCCAGAACCTATAAAGTCGGCGACAAATTCATTGGCCGGGTTGCGATAGATCTCAATCGGCGTACCTACCTGCTGCACCCGGTTTTGCCCCAACACGACCACGATATCGGCCATGGTCATGGCTTCGCGTTGGTCGTGGGTTACCAGAATCGTGGTGATATTGAGCCGTTGTTGCAGTTGCCGAATTTCTACTTGCATCGACTCGCGCAGCTTGGCGTCGAGCGCCGACAGAGGCTCATCGAGCAACAGCAGCTTTGGGTGCGACGCAATCGCCCGAGCAATGGCTACCCGCTGGCGCTGTCCGCCGGAGAGCTTCGCGACTGGGCGGTCGATCATCGCCTGCAATTGAATCAGCTCCAGCAGTTCCTTTACCCGGCCCTGTTGGTCCGCTTTGTTCACACCGCGCAGTTTCAGCGGATAGGCGATGTTTTCACCGACCGTCATGTGCGGAAACAGCGCCAGTGATTGGAAGACCATGCCGAAATTGCGTTGGTGCGCTGGGGTGTGGCTGACGTCTTCGCCGTCGAGACGAATCTCGCCGCTGGTTAAGGTTTCCAGACCGGCGATCATCCGCAGCAAAGTGGTTTTGCCACAGCCAGACGGGCCGAGAAAACATACCAACTTGCCCTCTGGCAAGTGCAGATTGACGTCGGTCACCGCGCAAGCCGAGCCGTAATATTTCTCGACGTTTTCCAGAATCAATCCGGTCATTTATGTAAGCCTCAAAAAAACTAAAACGAAACGCCACCTTCACCAACCAGCTTCTCCAGCGCCCAAATCAGGACGAAGTCGATCAGCACGATCAGTACGGCAAACGAGAATACGGTGGGGTCCAGCGATGAGACCGTACGGCTGTACATCCAGATCGGTACGGTCATGACGTCGATGTTGTAGAGAAAGTAGGTCACAGTGAATTCGTTGAAGGAGACGATAAACGCCAGCAACATTCCGGCAAGAATCCCGGATTTCATCAATGGAACCACTACATCGAAGATAGCTCGCAACGGTGAAGCACCGAGCATTTGCGCTGCCTCTTCCACCTCGCTGCCAATCGACATCATCGCCGCGGTGCAGTTTTTCACCACGAATGGCAGCGCCAGGATCACGTGAGCAATCACCAGGCGCGAAGTGTTTATCTGGAACGGCAAGCTGTCGAAAATCAGCAGCAGTGCCAAGCCCAGCACCACCATCGGGAACACCAATGGCAACGACATCAGTTGTAGCGCTATGCCTTTGCCACGAAATTCGCAGCGGGTCAGTGCATAGGAAGCCGGCACCGCCACGGCGGTAGCCAGAATCATGGTCAAGCAAGCGACCCATAGGCTCGTGGCCATGGCTTTGCCGAGGCTCAGGACATCACTGGCATCGGGAGATACGAACGTCTGCCAAGCCGCTTTGTACCATTGCAGGCTGTAGCTGCTGGGCGGGAAATCGAGGTTGGATGCGCCACTGAACGACATGACAATCATGGTCAGGATCGGCAGTACCGCCAGCAAAAGAATCAAGCCAGAGAGCAAGCCCGCAAAGCGCCCGGTATCACCGGGCAATACCGGCTGGAAGCGAAAACGAGCTTTTGAAGAACGGCTCATTGCGAGGCCTCCAACAGACGACGGCGACGACCCGCAAAATATTCGGAAAGGGTCATGATCGCCAGCGTGGTGACGATCAAAACCACACCTGCTGCCGAGGCGGCGGGCCAGTTCATCAGCGGTGCGATTTGGTCGTGGACCATCACCGCCAACATCGGTACTCGCCTGCCGCCAAGCAACAACGGTACGACAAAGCTACTGGCGTTGTAGGCGAAAACCAAAGTGGCGCCAGTGATAATTCCCGGCAAACTCATCGGCAATATCACTTGGCGAAACACTTGAAAGCGGCTGGCGCCTAGGGTTGCGGCAGCCTCTTCATAGCTGCGAGAAACGCCACGCATGGCGCTGGCGATTGGCAGTACAGCGAGTGGAAAAGCCGTTTGCACCAAGCCCATCAGCACACCGTTTTGGTTATACAGCAGCATTACCGGACGGGTAATGACGCCGAGGCCGATCAAGGATTTGTTGAGCATTCCGCCCGGCCCGAGAATCACCAACCAGCCATAACTTTGCAGCAGTAGGTTGACCAGTAACGGCAGCAGGACAGCCGCCAGAAATACTCGGCGCAAGAACGGCGATTGCAGGCGCGACATGGTGTAGCCCACCGGAATCGCCAGCACCACCGCGATGGCGGCACTGAACAACGCCAGTCGCAAGGTCAGCAGCAGTGATTTCAAGTAATAGGGCTCAGCCAATTGCGCGTAGCTGGCAAGGCTGAAACCGGTCCATTCCGCGCCTTTGGTTCCCACGCTCATGCGCAACACTAACAAGCTCGCTGCGATCAGTACGGCGAGGAACAGCATCGACGGCGTGAGAAAAAGCCAAGCGCGTAGCGTGGTAGAAATCGGTTTGGCACCGTGCCGCGAAGGCGTAGTAACCGCGCGGATCGAAGGGTGGTTTTGCATAGCAATAATCTCGTGTGAGATGGATTACAGCAGCGATACCGCCATCGCGAGCAAGCCTGCGCCTGTTCGCGATGAGCACATCAGGAAGAGAAAATCTCGGTGTAACGACGAATCCACTGGTCATGCACCGTCGCCAGAAAGGCGTTGTCGTGCATGATCGCTTTGTCGGCGATTTGTTCCGGGGTGAGGATGTATGGGCTCTTGCGCGCTTCAGCCGAGATGACGGCCTTGGCGTTGACCGGGCCATTGTAGATGTCTTCAGTCATCTTGCCCTGCACCACTGGGTCCAGAGAATGGTTGATAAAGGCGTATGCCAAGTCAGTATCGCCTGGACGGTTTTTCGGCATAACGGTCTGCATCAAGTCAGTGTAAAAGCCTTCTTTCATGCCGAACGTAGCGCCCAAGCCGTAGGCAGGATCGCGAAGTTGTTTCGGAAAAAAAGCAGGGGCATACAAGCCACCCATGTCCAGCGAACCGGTGCGGAACAATTCGGCGATCTGGTTAGGGTTCTCGCCAAGGGTCACTACACGGTCTTTAAGTTCGGCGAGCTTTTTGAAACCCGGCTCAACGTTGTGCTCGTCACCACCGGCCAATTTGGCGGCGATGATGATCAGGTCCATGGCCTCGGTCCAGTTGGGCGGCGGCAGAAAAATACTTGGTGCCAGATCCTTGTCCCACAGCGCAGCGTAGCTATCGGGGGCTTCTTTCACGGTGCGGGTGCTGTAAATCAGGCTGTTGCACCAGAGCAAGTAGCCGATGCCATGACCATTGGCGCCGGTGCGGTATTTCTCCGGGACGTCGACGATGTTGGGAATACGGTTAAGGTCTGGTTTTTCCAGCAGACCGGCGGCGGCCAAGCCTTCTGCGCCCACGCCCGCCAAGGTGATGATGTCGTATTGCGGGCGATCCCCACCGGCTTTGAGTTTGGCAACCATCTCTGAGGTGCTGCCGGTTCGGTCAGCGATGACCTTGGCGCCGGTTTTAGCTTCGAAGGTCGCTGCTATGTTGCGCAACGCTGCCAACCCGGTGTCATCGGACCACGTCAGTAAGCGCAAGGTTTTGCCTTGAAACTGGTTTTCGCTGGCGCTCGCCCGGATAAACGGCATGGACATCGCTGCGGCGGCAACCGATGCAACACCCACCGTCTTGATGAATTGCCTTCTGTTCAGATCATGCTCGCCCATGACGGACTCCGTTGCTTTCTTAAGTGAGGTGATCGCGTCTTCGCCCCAGGCTGAGTGCGCGCGCCCGATCAGCTACAGCACCCGTAAATCGAGGGTTTAGCTGAGTTGACGGGGTCATCCTGAGGCGACGAGAAAGAGGCAACAATCGAAAGTTTGTCATCGAAGCCATGTGTCAAACGCATGCCTCGAAAGAAGGCATGCGTTTGCTGTTATCGAGCTTCTAGACGCTTCTGATGATGTGTTTTATTTCCTGGAAAGCGTGCAACCCCCATGGCCCCAGCTCACGTCCGATACTGCTGTGTTTGTAACCGCCCCACGCCGTTTGGGGGAAGATTACCTGGGGCGCGTTTATCCACACCAGCCCCGCCTGCAGGGCGTTTGCGACTCGATTGGCAGTCTCGATATTGCGGCTGACGACACTGGCCACCAAGCCAAATTCGCTGTCGTTGGCCAACGCAATAGCCTCGGTTTCGGTAGTGAAGCTACGCACGCACAGCACCGGGCCAAAAATCTCTTCGCGCCACAATGCACTGTCCAAGGGCACACCCGTGAACAGCGTCGGCCGCAAAAAATATCCGCGAGGCAATTTCGCAGGCCTTTCGCCGCCGCATACCAGCTGCGCACCGTCACTGATAGCCGCCGCGATATGGCTAAGCACTCGCTGGTATTGCACCTGATTAACCAACGCGCCCATTTCGACGTCAGGGTCAAAGGGGTCAGCAACATGAATAGCGTTGGCACGCGCTTTGAGTTTTTCCAGGAATACGTCAGCCAATTCCTCGGCGACCAATACCCGGCTGGTGGCCGAGCACATCTGCCCGGCGTTGAAAAATCCGCCGCCACTAGCGAGCTCGACGGCCAACTCAACATCGGCATCTGCCAGCACCAACAACGAGGATTTGCCACCCAATTCCAGACTGACGCCCTTCACTGTTTCAGCGGCGCGCTGCATCACCTGAACGCCCACCGCGTTGCTGCCGGTGAAGGAGATTTTCGCAACGCCAGGATGCGCCGCCAAGGGCGCCCCGACCCCAAGCCCGGTGCCACAGACCAAGTTGAAGACACCCGCAGGTAAGCCGCATTGAGCGATGATATCGGCCAGCTCCAGCTCTGGCAGCGGCGTGACTTCCGACGGTTTCAATACCACGCAACATCCGGCCGCCAGGGCCGGGGCTAGCTTCCATGCAGTGGTGACCATCGGAAAATTCCAGGGCACGATCAACGCCACAACGCCGCACGCTTCATGACGCAAGCGCGCTGAAAAGTCGTTGCTGGGCAACGGCACGGCGCTGTCTTGATCTGCGTCCAGCGCGTCGGCAAGAACGGCGTAATACTCGAAGGTCGCGATCACGTCATCGACATCAATGGCCGCCTCGAATAATGGTTTGCCGTTGTTGAGCGATTGCAGTTGGATCAAGCGCTCGCGGCGTTCTTGCACCCCGCTGACGATCTTGCGCAACACCGCGCCACGAGCGGCCCCAGAGGTTTGCGACCAGACTGCAAACGCCGATTGCGCCGCCTGCACGGCGTGTTCAACCGACGTTTCATCACCGCCGGCTACGATAGCCAAAGGCACTTCCGTGGCCGGATTGATCACTGAGAGCATTTCGCTGCCAGACAACCAGTGTCCATTTATGTAGAGACCGTGTTGGGCGCTCAGCATGATTTCAACCCGTTCATCCACTGTGTCTGGTCGATTTCGATCAGGGTCGGACCTTGACGGTCATCCGCTGCACGCAAGGCCGCTTTCAGTTGTTCAACACCAGAAACGGCTTGGGCAGCACAGCCCAACGCTTTGGCGACGGCAACAAAATCAGGGGTATAAATATCGACGCCCACCGGCTCAATGGCGCGATTGATCATGTACTTTTTGATTTCTTCGTAGCCCTGGTTATTCCAAAGCAACACGATAATCGGCGTGCGCGCTTCGACGGCGCTGGCCAATTCGGCAAGGGTAAATTGCAAACCGCCGTCGCCGATCAGGCACACCACTGCGCCCCGGTTGCTCGCGTCAGACCCACGGCCAAGCCACGCACCAATGGCGGCGGGCAAGGCGTAGCCGAGGGTGCCGTAGCCGGTCGATGAGTTGAACCAGCGCCGTGGTTGCTCAAGATTGAGCGTCAGGTTGCCGGTGTACACCGGCTGGGTGGAGTCGCCGACAATTACCGCGTCCGGAAGAATATCGAGTAACGCTTGCAAAAAAAACGTCTGCCCGCGAGTGGCTTCGTCCCATGTCGCTTCAAGTGTTTCGCGCAATACGGCGCTGCGCTGCTGGCCCCAATCTGCACGGCGTGTGGCCAGTTCTGTGGCCGTCAGTCCGCTAAGCAACGCCTGCGTAGCGGTATCGGCATCAGCGACCAGCGCAACGTGCGGCCGATAATTGCGCACGGTTTGGTCGGGATCGATATCGATCCGCAACAACGTACCAGGAATTTCAAAACCTCCAGCGAAGGTGATGTCGTAGTCGGTTTCGGCCAGCTCAGTACCGATGGCCAGCACGACGTCGGCCTCGGCCACCAACGCCCGCGTGGCTACCAATGATTGGGTCGAGCCGATCAATAACGGGTGACGTGAGGGCAGCATACCTTTGGCGTTGATAGTCAATGCGACCGGAGCATCCAGCAGCTCGGCGAGCTGTGTCAGTGCGCAGGCGGCGTCGATAGCGCCACCGCCGGCCAGAATCAGCGGTCGTTTCGCGGCAGCCAGAAGGCCGACCATCTGTGCAACGGCAGCCGGGGCGGCACCGGCGCGGCTAATACTGACTGGTGGACTATTGAGCAGGTCGTCAGCGTTTTCCACCAATACATCAAGCGGAATCTCGATGTGCACCGGCCGCGGACGTCCGGCCTGAAACAACGCAAACGCCCGGGCCAATACCCCAGGCAATTCCGACGCCGACATTAACGTGTGGGAAAACGCGGCGACGCCAGCGACCAGGTTGCTCTGAGATGGCAGCTCATGGAGCTTTCCGCGTCCTCCGCCCAACTGATTGCGCGATTGCACGCTTGAGATAACCAGCATCGGAATTGAGTCAGCATAGGCTTGGCCCATGGCCGTGGTGATGTTGGTCATGCCAGGGCCGGTGATGATGAAACACACACCGGGCTTACCGCTGGTGCGCGCATAACCATCGGCCATGAAGCCAGCGCCCTGTTCATGACGCGGCGTGACATGGTTGATTGATGAGCCCGCGAGCCCACGGTACAACTCGACGGTATGCACACCGGGGATGCCGAAGACCTGCTCGACACCGTAGCCTTCGAGCAATTTGACCAATACTTCGCCGCACGTTGCCATGTTTGTCCGCCTTCCTTCTGTTTGGAGCTGCAAAAACATCCCGACGCTTACGGCTGCGGGACAGGCTACAGATGAGCCGCAATTGGACCCGTGCGGCCATATCTGTGACAAGGCAAAAAATGTCATGCTAGGCATGTCCTCACTTCATGCCTGAGCGCCAAATGAAACGCCTTCCTCCCCTGCCTGCCCTGCATACCTTCCTGGTTACGGCCCAGTGTTGCAATTTCACGCGGGCCGCCGAACTGCTGCACATCACCCAAGGCGCGGTGAGTCGGCAGATTTCCGGGCTGGAAAGTCATTTGGGCTATGCACTGTTTCAGCGTCAAGCGAGAGGGTTGAGCCTGACGACTCAAGGAAGCGACTTGTTCCCACGAATTCAGAAGGTGTTTTCGTTGATCGACGAAGCCGTAGAACAAGTCGGTGCGAAACGCGAAACCTTAAGACTGAAGGCACCGACCTGCATGATGCGCTGGTTGTTGCCACGCTTATTGCAGTGGCAAAAAGAGCGCCCAGAGGTGCCGGTGGAATTGACCACGACTATTCAGCATGCGGTGGATTTTCGCCGAGAGGAGTTTGATGCCGCCGTGGTGTACGGCGCCCCCCCGGCCAATTCGGTGGTGGCGCATCACCTGTTCGACGAGCAACTGACGCCGGTATGTTCGCAACAATTATTGAGCGGGCTGATCCCGCTCAATACATTGGCCGATCTGGAGCAGCACATGTTGCTGCATCCGACCCGTGATCAGCGCGATTGGGAAACCTGGCTCAAGGCCGCCGGCACCACGGTGAATAACATCGCAAAGGGCCAGCACTTTGACACGCTTGACCTGGCTATGTCGGTGGCGTCCCAAGGCACTGGCGTGGCCATTGGCGACTGGGCATTGATCGGCGAAGACCTCAGCGCTGGTCGGCTGGTAATGCCTTTCGACCTTAAGGTGCGAACCGGCGCTGCGTATTACTTGGTCTATCCGGATCGCTCTGCCCCTTCACCACAGCTGCGCGAACTGATCGACTGGTTGCTGACTCAAGCGGCTGAGCGGAGCGATTAATACGCCTCGCTAACACGTTGGGTCCGACCGCAAACCGCGTTAATAACCGACGGTAATACGCTGGCGCGAATGATTGTGCCGTTCGATTTCGTCGAGCATCGCGATGGCAAAATCCGCGAAACTGATCGAACTATTGCCGTTGGCATCCACCAGCAAATCGTCTCCACCTAGCCGAAAGACGCCAGTACGTGGGCCTTCTATGAACAGTGCCGATGGCGACAAGAAGGTCCAGTCCAGATCTTTTTCCTGACGCAGCACCTCCAGAAATGCGACTCCGGCAGCGGCCTCGGCTTTGTATTCTTCAGGGAAATCAGGTGTGTCGATCACCCGCACGCCTGGCGCTACGAACAGGCTACCCGCGCCGCCCACCACCAACAACCGAGGAACGCCTGCGCGTTTTACCGGCTCTATGGTTGTGCCAGCCGACACCGAAGAAAAGTGCGTGGAACTGATAACCACATCATGTCCAGCAACGGCTTCGGCATAGGCCTTGCCATCATTAACGTCCAGATTTTTTGTAACGACGCCTGAACGTCCAGCCAACGATGAAGCGTCACGAGCAATAGCTGTAACACTATGACCACGGCGCAGAGCCTCTTCCAGTAGCTGGCTGCCAGCGCGACCGGTAGCGCCGATAATTGCGATCTTGCTCATGGTGACTCTCCGTAATAAGCGTGGGATTAATGGAATGAACAAAGCTTAGCGGCGCGATTAGTTTAAAAAAATGCCATGCTTGAACATAGTTTGTTTCATGGATCGGGCAAATTATGGATCGTTTGATTGCAATGCAGGTGTTTGTCACGGTGGCGGATTTGGGCAGCCAGTCTGCGGCAGCGGATTTTCTGGACCTCTCGCGCCCAGCCATTTCTCGCTATCTGGCCGAGCTGGAAGAATGGGTTGGTGCACGGCTGATGCACCGCACTACACGTAAACTTAGCCTGACCGCTGCGGGCAACGACACCCTGCCACGCTGCCGGCAGATACTGGACCTGTCAGCCGACATGCAAGCGAGCGTGAGCGCTGCGGAGCAGCCATTGCGCGGCAAGTTGCGCATTAGCGTCAGCACTTCATTTGGTCACGCGCATCTGGCCGATGCGATCAGTGAATTCCTCCGGCTGCACCCCGACGTCAGCATCGATATGCAGTCAATGGACAGAACCGTGAATTTGGTTGATGAACGTATCGATCTGGCCATTCGCGCCAGCAACGACTTGGACCCGAATCTGATCGCCCGCCGCTTGACTGTTCTTCGATCGGTGATCTGTGCTTCGCCAGGCTACCTGCGCGAACATAACACCCCAGCACGGGTAGAGGATCTCAGCGCCCACAACTGCCTGACACATACTTATTTCGGCACCAGGCTTTGGCATTTTGAGCAGGATGGTGAGCAGATTGCCGTGCCCATTCAAGGGTCATTCAGCACCAACGACTCATCGGCGCTGGTGCGGGCTACGTTAGCTGGTGCAGGGGTGGCTATGCTGCCGACTTATCTGACAGGTACCTTCTTACGCAACGGTACGTTGATTCAACTAGTGCCCGATGCACCCCCACGCAATCTCACACTTTATGCGGTCTATGCATCGCGCAAGCACATGCCGGCGGCCTTGCGCAGTCTTGTGGATTTTTTTTCAGAACGTTTCAAAGACGAGAACGAATGGCTACGCTAAGCATGCACGCTACCTATATGACTATTGGTCGCGCAGGCTCTCAGTAAATTAGCGATAACTAGACGCAAACTGCATGCAGACGAGAACTGTCCTACACTTGACTTAATCCTTTTAAAAACACGTTTTTAAAGTCGGATAGAGGTGGGCAACATGATAATTACAAAAAGAAGAACCATGGCCGTACTTTCAGTCGCTGTCGTCTTGGCCATTTACGCCGCTGGTGCTTATAGAATCGAGGAAGCCCGGCAAGCGCCGCGTTTCTCCATTTGCACCGCCAACCACTGCGCGCCTCAAGACGCGACCTTTGCTGGACTGAGCCTCAAGTAGGCCGCCTTCTCGTTCTACCTCATTGCATACGGCCCTATCGAATAGCGTGCTATCGGATTAGACTGACCAGCCTCTTCCTGCCGACCTTTGCGGCAGGTTTTCACTGCTAGTTGGGCGCTATCTTGACCAGTCTGAACCAACCCAAACCTGCTATCCGCAGCGTGCTATTCGCGCTCATGATGGCGGTCTTTCTTAGCGCGCTTGATCAGACCATTGTTGCGGTCTCGATGCCGGCAATCTCCGCCCAGTTCCACGATTTTGATCTCCTCGCCTGGGTGATTTCCGCCTATATGGTCGCGATGACCGTTGCCGTGCCCATCTACGGCAAGCTCGGCGATCTTTACGGTCGACGCAACCTGATGCTGTTTGGCCTCGGGCTATTTACCTTGGCGTCGCTGTTCTGCGGCATGGCTCAGAGCATGGAGCAATTGGTGCTGGCACGGATCATCCAGGGGATTGGCGCCGGGGGAATGGTCTCGGTCAGCCAAGCGATCATTGGCGACATCGTGCCGCCGCGTGAACGCGGGCGTTATCAAGGGTACTTCAGCGGTATGTACGCCGTAGCCAGTGTCGCCGGTCCGGTACTGGGCGGCGTCATGACGCAATACTTGTCTTGGCGCTGGGTATTTTTGATCAACTTACCGCTGGGGCTGAGCGCCTGGTGGATCGCCCGACGGACATTGATCGGTTTGCCCGTTCCGCAGCGCACGCCAATCATCGACTACTTAGGCACGGTCTTGATGATCATTGGTTTAAGCGCCCTGCTGCTGGGCGTCACCGAGATCGGTCAAGGCCATGGCTGGCACGACCCCGAAGTATTGGTGCTGCTCGGCGTAGCGCTGCTCGCACTGGCAACCTTCGTCTGGTACGAGCGCCGAGCACGGGAGCCTTTGTTACCGATGCATCTGTTTGCCAACCGCACGGCGGTGCTGTGTTGGTGCACCATGTTTTTTACCAGTTTTCAATCGATCTCATTAATCGTCCTGATGCCATTGCGGTTCCAGACCGTAACCGGTGGCGGCGCAGACGCAGCCGCGTTGCACCTGTTGCCGCTGGCGATTGGCATGCCGATGGGCGCTTTTTTTGGCGGACGTAGAACATCGCTGACAGGGCGTTATAAACCGTTGATTCTCGCCGGCGCACTGATGATGCCCTTCGTGGTGCTGGGCATGGCGTTCACACCGCCGCAGTCGGTTCTGATCACCAGCGTATTAATGGTGTTGACCGGTTTCGCCTGCGGCTTACAATTCCCGACGTCACTGGTGGGCACGCAAAACTCAGTTGATCCCACCGACATGGGCGTTGCGACCAGTACTACCAACTTGTTCCGCTCACTGGGCGGCGCGGTGGGCATTGCGCTGATGTCAGCACTGTTGCTGGCGATGTTGCAGAATTCCGGGATTGGTCAGCTCAATGGCGGACCGGTGGGAGCAGCCAGTTCGGGCAATCTGCTGATGGACAGCTTGAATGCGGCCAGTGGCCCGGCCTTGGAGATTTTACGAGGGGAGCTATCGCTAACGTTTCGCCATCTGTTGATGATCAGCGCAGGGATTTCACTGCTGGGCTTGGTCGCCGCTATCGCGATGCCGAACAAACTACTGCGTGGTCGGGCCCACGGTGACAAGAGCACTGCGTGAAGCCCGCCCCCATCAGATCGCCAAGCGAGGGCGATCTGATGATTTTCTACTAGATCAGCGGCTGTAATAACCCACCGCCACCAGGAAGTGGCCGACCTTGCGCACGTAAGCGTGCTTGTTCTCGATTTTGCTGGTCACCGGGTTACGCCAGCGATAATCATACTCGCCATCGTTTTGCTTGTTGATGAGCGCCAGTATCGACTCGCCGACAGGTTTGCCTTCCGGATCCTTGACCTTGCTGAAGTCAGTTTTAACCAACCGCACGTTAGTGCCGTGGGCGACATAGCGGTGGTCATTCAAATCGACGACGAATACGTACAGATCATCCTGGAGGAAACCGCCTTTCAGGCTGTTGATATTGTTGATGGTACCGGTTTCGTCTTTGACCAACGCGGCAGAGGCTTTTTCCAATAGCGCTTTGGCTTGTTCGGCCGAGGCCCGTGGCAGGTAATAACCCACCGCCAGTACCCGATCACCCACACGCTTGTAATAAACGCGCTTGCGTTCGACCTTGCCGTCGTTCTGGTTTTGCCAGCGGTATTCGGCTTCCTGGATGCCGTTGGCTTGCGTGCTGAGAATGTCTTTAAAGGCGTTCTGTAGATCCGGGCTCAGCGTGGGCATCACGTCCCGCCCGATCAATACCGCCGACGGTCCGCCGCTCGCCAGCATCACACCGTTCACATCAACCACGAAAACATAAAGTTCGCCATTGACGAACTCCCCCTGCCGACTGAACTCGGCAAACGCGTTGTCACCTTGCTTCTGGTATTCGGCCAGCGCCTTGATCAACAAATCCTTGGCTGCCTGCCCGTCATCGGCGGCTTCAGCTGCCCATGCCTGGCTGCTTAAGCACAGACACAACAACCAGCCGAGCATCGCACTCATCCGTAGTCGCTTCATACCGCATCCCCATTCTTATTATTGAAGTTGCCAGAGCTTAGACGTAAGCCGCACTTATGCCCATCAGCCCTATCAAGAAACGTCCCACACCCGAAGCGGAAACGTCCGTATTAAGGGTTTTTCGTCGCTGCCGATTGATGAGGGGAAGGATTTACAGAGTGATGAAACGACCGATTGTGGTCGCTATGGATCAATTTGATAGATAGGAATTTGACCGTTATGAAGTGTGCAAAGAAAGCAGTATTGGCTGGTTTTTTGGGGTTGGTGGCGAGCGTTAGCAGTGTGGCGGCCAGTGCTAATACGGAAACGAAGATTTTCGTTAATAACCGGACGTCTGCGTCGGCAGTGTTTGGCCCTGGGCAATTTTCCGGAAGTGTCACGCCGCCCCCCGGCCAAATTGATGGAGGCAGGAGCACAAATTTCACATTGACCAGCTTCGGCTATCAGGCATCGGGCATACGCTTCACCTACACCGCCGGGACTAAGAAATGCCGATTCACGGCGTCCCATTTAGCAATGCCATCAATGCGCGGACATATTCCGACCTGGAAAAAAGCCGGCGAATCCATCGGCTCATCGCGCGCGACGTGTACTGCCTCGATCTCACTTCCGACACTGGGCATTCCGTTTAACTACACCGTGAACTTCACCATTCAATAACACACCTGCAGGGCACTTGCCTGCAGGTGCCCTGCCTTAAAAAGCAGGGAGCTATCTCATGACGATTTCCGCCAACGCGACTGCCGCAACGTCTTACCCTCCGCAGTTTCTTGTCCGTTTTGACCAAACGGGAAATACACGAGAAACATCAACGGCACTGGCGCATGACGCCCAGAGTGAAACCACGTCGTCAGTAACCATTTCCAAAGAAGCGCAGGGGTTATACCAAGAAGAACAATCCGTAAAAACAACGCCCCGGTCAAAAGCCGAACTTCAAGCTATCTGGCACCGCACTCAGGGAGCTTCGAGCTGGAAAATTGGTTTTATGGAGCAAGTAAACAGTCAAGGCAAAGCATCGCCGCTGATGATGCAAAAGCCGTTGGACACATCCCCCGCCAGGTTGGCTCAAGCGGAACAAGCCGCCTCATTTATGCTTTTCTCACATACCACTGGCAGTGAAACCGGCAACCCGTACGAATCTCTTTCGAGAGACGAATTATGCGACATCCTTTATGACGAGACCGGCAACCATACCCCCGCCGAACGTTACCTGGCGTCACGCACCCAGCAGCTAAAAGACTTCGAATACATGACCAGGAACACCAACCGCGACGGTACTCCTTATCGCGCGCTAATCGCTTTCTGCGATGCGCAATCAGACGTCGAGCGCTCGATGTACCCCGAAGGTCATAGGGAGCAGCTACTCAGGTTCTTGAAAGAAGCAGAAGACAATGGGTATCCCAATACCGAAGAAGCAACCTGGGACCCGTGGATGAGCAAATATTTCCGCAAGTCTGATGCTAACTCGCTCGTTGCGCAGTGCACGCTCATTGAACCCCTGCCAGCCAAAACCACTGAGTCCGCCCCTGCTGCGGCATGAATGCAGTTGAGCGTATTCACGGGCGAGCGTTATCCAGCAGGGAGCTTTTTCATGTCGATGCCAGTTAGTTCAAATATTCCAACATTCATCATTCCAACCACCGTTACTCGGGGGGATCAGCCAAGTTACGAATCAGCCACGCAAACATCCTCAGGGCAAAATTCCAGCAGTGATAACACTGCGTCAGTAACCCTTTCACCTGAAGCCCACGGGTTGTACCGCCACGAACAATCAGCAGTAAACACACCGCGATCGAAGTCCGAACTTCAAGCTATCTGGCATCGCACCCACGGAGCGTCGAGCTGGAAAGTCGGGTTTATCAATCAAGTAAACAGTCAAGGACAAACATCACCGCTGCTGATGCAAAAACCGTTGGACACCTCCCACGATAGGCTGGCACAAGCGGAGCAAGTCGCTTCTTTTCTTTTTATTTCACATACCACCCGTACCGAAATCGGCAACCCTTATGACTCACTTTCGAGAGAGGAATTATGCGACATCCTCTACGATGAAACCGGCAACCATACCCCTGCCGAACGCTACTTGGCGTCACGCACGCAGCAGAGAAAAGACTTCGAATACATGACCAGAAACAGCAACCGCGACGGTATTCCTTATAAAGCGATCATCGCTTTCTGCGATGCGCAATCTGACGTTGAACGCTCGATGTACCCCGACGGTGATAGAGAGCAGTTACTCAGGTTCTTGAAAGAAGCAGAAGACAATGGGTATCCCAATACCGAAGAAGCAACTTGGGATCCTTGGATGACGAAATACTTCGGCAATGCCACCCCTAACTCGCCAATCGCGGAGCGAACGCTCATTCAGCCGCTCCCACCCAAAACCATTGAGTCCGCCCTTTCAAGTGTGGAAAAGTTGGCATGATGTCGCCCGTATGAAATAAACCCCGCGAACGTGCCTTAGCATTACTTGACCAATAGCCCGTGTGCGTACAGGTTTCGCCAGCATCCAGTGGTGCCGGCGGCTGCTCATCGAACCGAGCGTGCCAAGCGATAGAAGCCGCTTCTCCGAAGGTTTCGCCCAAAATTGAATAAGGATGAAGACACCCTGTAGCTCGCACACGAATCGGTTTGACGGCTTTATTAATTTCGACATAAGCAGCTGGCGTTTCTCCATCCGATCCGCCCAAGCTCGGTAATTGCCCCGCACGAATAATCAGACCGTCATCGTATGACTGGAAAACAATGTCGCTGCGACCACTCAGCCGACGTCTTAACGCGTCGTTCCCACCCAGCTGACTGACAAATCGACTTCCCAGCACCGTGTACCAACTCACGCCCTTGATATGGTCCAGCAGTCTTAAACTTTCTATGTGGGGCGAAGGATCAACTATTAAGCCGATGTACTGTTTTGCCAATAAGAACTCCTGCGAAAAATATTGCTGACCGTCATAGGGAAGCGTACAGGCTAAGCCACCGTAGCCATGCTCAGCACGCACTTGATTGCACAAATACTTGAGCCATTCTTGGTAACGTCGAGCGCCATCGGGCTCAAGCAGGATTGACCATGGCAATACCATCTTCAAACACGAGCGGTCTATTGAAGATTGGCTGCGAGGGGTATTCATTACAAATAGTCGATATTGAGCTACCTGCTGCAAGGTGGCACTGCCGATAGACCACACAAATTGATCATCTGGCGAACTTTCAAGTATTTTGTTACGGCAGTACGCAAAGCTACTGGCAGTCAGCTTGCGCTGTTTTTTGTAGAGCTGGCAGCTTAAATAACACCTGAATTCTTTACGAAATCTGCTAAAACAGTCAGTTACACGTGACTTGATTTCCGCCGTGTCCCCGCGCTTGAAGTACAGCGTGGCAATCAACCCAAGCCGAACGATCGGTAGACCCTGAATTGAGTTTAACGCGAAATTTTCTGCCTGATCAGCCAGCCTATTCAAAGCCTTCACGTCATCCAAGGTCTTTTCCGACATACCCGGTCCCCACAATCATTTATTTTCTGACTGCGGAGACTGAACGGTCTTTAAAAAGGGGGCAATACACCGAAATTAGTTTGGGAAATCAGCTACATCGATAAAGAATCGTCCTACTCGCAGGGCACAAATTTACGCAGACTTTCGAAGCATTCATTGGTCCCGCCTCAACAACCTTGCGAGGGGCGGCCTTCGATATCCGTAGGGCAAAGTTAGAAAAACATCAAGAACCAAACCAAAGCATTAACAACAGCGACGGACCGACGCCTCAAAAACGAGACGTTAGTACTTTGCAAATCAACTATTAAAATGAGGAGTACAACGCTATAAGTACAGGCGAGGTGCTATCCAATTATATTCATTCCGATAGCGCCCTAACCCATATGGTCAGCCGCGCAGGGCAGGACTCAGCCGCAGCAAGTCCAAGCCGGTGTCGACCAGCACCTCGGCATCTTTACTCAGGTTATAGCTGTCCGGGATTAGTAACCACTGACCAAGAATGCCATCAACATAGGCATGCAGACAGATCGATGCACGGACCGTATTCAATGCAGCTGGCATTTGGCCCTTACGCACGGCGTTAGTTAAAGCGAGGCCCATACGGTCGTTACATTCAAGCGCGGCAATTTGCCGCTGACGACGCAAATCACACATTTCATCGGTAAATTCACATTTATGAAACAAAATTTCATTGATGCGACGAGTTTTCGGATCAAGCGCAACTTGCTGAAACAAATTTATCAGAAGCTTGCGCATGCAGCCCAGCGGGTCTACTTCATCTTCACTTTCGCTGGCGCGGGCCATTTCTTCGAGGGGCTCATGCAAGCTGTCAAGCATTGCTTGAACCAGATCGGCTTTGTTACTGAAGTGCCAGTAGATAGCGCCTCGCGTCACACCTGCAAGGGCTGCTACATCGGCCAACGTGGTGCGGGCTACGCCTCGCTCATAAAAGGCTTTCTCGGCAGCTTCCAGAATTTGGCTCCGCGTTTCCTGAGCTTCTTCTTTCGTGCGTCGGACCATGGCAGTAAAACCTCAATTAATTTATCTTTGGCCTATAGCTCTGAGCGAAAGACCTTACCGGGCAGCCTTTGTATTGCCTTGTCCCGGGCCTACAATTTCCAGCTCGCCCTATCAGACAACTCAGGACGGGTATTTACAAACAACCATGAACGTAAGTATATTCATTAGCAACCTAATTATCTAGCCGAAACCTTTTTTCACTTTCTCGAGCTACTTACGCTCCTGACCCGAGGATCTTCATGCATTTCAAGCCAGCTGTTTCCGTTCTGGTGGCTGCAATCGCGTTGGCATCACTGCTGAGCGGATGTAATCAAAAGCAAGAGGCGGCGCCTGCCCCACCCCCTCCTCAGGTCGGCGTAGTTACCGTGAAAACTCAGACTTACACCCAGACAACCGATCTTCCGGGGCGAACGACTGCGTTTCGCATCGCCGAAGTTCGTCCCCAAGTCAATGGCATCATTCTCAAGCGATTGTTCACTGAAGGCGGCGACGTCAAAGCAGGTGATCAGCTCTACCAGATCGATCCAGCTATCTACGAAGCTACAGCTACCAGCGCCAAGGCGACTTTACAGTCGGCCAAGTCGTTGTCTGATCGCTACAAGCAGTTGGTCAACGAGCAAGCTGTAAGCCGTCAAGAATTCGACACGGCGCGGGCCAGCAGCCTTGAAGCCCAGGCAGCCTTGCAAACCGCCGAAATTAACCTGCGCTACACCAAGGTACTTGCACCTATTTCGGGTCGCATTGGTCGCTCTGCCGTGACTGAAGGTGCGTTGGTTAACAATGCCCAGACCAATGCCATGGCGGTGATTCAACAACTTGACCCGATCTACGTCGATGTTACCCAGTCGTCCGCAGACCTGCTGGCACTGCGTCGTCAACTGGATAGCGGCAAATTGCAGAAAGCCGGTGATAACGCTGCCAAGGTCAAATTGACTCTGGAAGACAACAGCGCCTACCCACTTGAAGGCAAACTGGAATTCTCAGAAGTATCGGTCGACCAGACCACTGGTTCCGTAACCCTGCGCGCCAAGTTCCCTAACCCCAAACACACATTGCTGCCGGGTATGTTCGTCCATGCACAATTGCAGGCGGGCATAAACTCGGCAGCCATTCTGGTACCACAACAGGGCATAACCCGTGATTTAAAAGGCTCCCCAACAGCGCTGATCGTTAACGCGGACAACAAAGTTGAACTGCGTCAGCTCACGGCCTCGACGACTGCGGGCAGCCAGTGGTTGATTGACAGTGGCCTTAAAGTGGGTGATCGAGTAATTACCGAAGGCCTTCAGTACGTCAAGCCTGGCGTGGAAGTCAAAGCAACTGAGGCAACTAACGTCGCCCCTGCTAACCCGGCACCTGCACCGGCCACTGATAAAGCCGCGAGCAGTAAAGGGGAGTAATCATGTCGAAATTTTTTATCGACCGACCAATTTTCGCATGGGTGATCGCCCTGATGATCATGTTGATCGGGGCATTGGCCATTGCCAAACTGCCGATCAACCAATACCCAGCCATTGCACCACCCGCGATCGCGATTTCGGTAACTTACCCAGGCGCCTCTGCGCAAACCGTGCAAGACACCGTGGTTCAGGTAATCGAACAGCAGCTCAACGGTATTGATAATCTACGTTATGTCGGCTCAGAGAGTAACTCTGACGGCAGCATGACCATCACCGCGACATTCAACCAGGGCACCAACCCGGACATCGCTCAAGTTCAGGTGCAGAACAAGTTGAACCTGGCGACGCCCTTGCTTCCACAAGAAGTGCAGCAACAGGGTATTCGTGTAACCAAGGCCGTGAGAAACTTTCTGCTTGTTATAGGCTTGGTCTCTGACGACGGCAGTATGACCAGGGACGACCTGGCCAATTACATTGTTTCCAATATGCAGGACCCTATTTCGCGGACCTCCGGGGTCGGTGACTTCCAGGTTTTCGGTGCCCAGTACGCGATGCGTATCTGGCTTGACCCGGCTAAACTAAACAACTTCAAACTTACGCCGGTGGATGTATCAGCGGCAGTTGCGGCGCAGAACGTGCAGATTTCGTCGGGGCAAATCGGCGGCCTTCCAGCACTCCCCGGTCAGCAACTAAACGCTACGATCATCGGCAAAACCCGTCTGCAAACCGCTGAGCAGTTCAAGAACATCCTGCTCAAAGTCAACCTCGATGGTTCCCAGGTTCGGTTGAGCGATGTTGCCGATGTCGCCCTTGGCGGAGAAAACTACAGCGTCAGCGCGCAATTCAACGGAAAACCTGCTTCTGGTCTGGCCATCAAACTGGCAACGGGTGCCAACGCACTGGATACTTCTAAAGCGATCCGGGCAACGGTTGCTCAGCTCGAACCGTTCTTCCCGCCAGGCATGCGCGCGGTTTATCCGTATGACACCACGCCAGTGATCACCGAATCGATTAACGGGGTTGTTCACACCTTGATTGAGGCGATCGTCCTGGTGTTCCTGGTGATGTTCCTGTTCCTGCAGAACTTGCGCGCCACGCTCATTACCACCATGACCATCCCGGTCGTGCTGCTGGGAACATTCGGTATCCTTGCAGCCGCCGGTTTCACCATCAACACCCTGACGATGTTCGGCGTGGTGTTGGCCATCGGCTTGCTGGTGGACGATGCGATTGTGGTGGTCGAAAACGTTGAGCGCGTAATGGCCGAGGAGCATCTCTCGCCCAGGGACGCCACCGTAAAATCCATGGGCCAAATCCAGGGTGCATTGGTGGGTATCGCGATGGTGTTGTCGGCGGTTCTGCTGCCGATGGCATTCTTTGGCGGCTCTACCGGTGTGATCTATCGGCAGTTCTCGATCACCATTGTGTCCGCCATGGCGCTCTCGGTAATGGTCGCACTGATCTTCACCCCGGCACTGTGCGCAACCATGCTTAAGCCGATCGACCCAGAGAAACACGGTAAGCCTAAACGCGGCTTCTTCGGTTGGTTCAATCGCACCTTCGACCGCGGCGTGCTCAGTTACGAGCGCGGTGTCGGCAATATGATCAAGCACAAGATTCCGGCGTTTTTGGTCTATGCGCTAATTTTCGCTGGCATGATCTGGATGTTCACCCGCATCCCGAGCGCATTCCTCCCTGAAGAAGACCAAGGGGTCATTTTCGCCCAAGTTCAGACCCCGGCAGGCTCGACGGCAGAACGTACTCAGGTCGTTCTCGACAAAATGCGCTCCTACTTGCTCGACTCCGAATCGTCATCGGTGCAATCGGTGTTCACCGTCAACGGCTTCAACTTTGCCGGCCGCGGTCAAAGCTCCGGCTTGGCATTTATCCTGTTGAAGCCTTGGAATGAGCGTCCAGGGTCCGCAAACACTGTGTTCGAACTGGCCAAGCGTGCTCAGGCACACTTCTTCAGCTTCCGGGACTCGATGACCTTCGCCGTCGTTCCTCCATCGGTTCTTGAACTGGGGAACGCGACCGGCTTCGACTTCTATCTCCAGGACCAGGGCGGCGTGGGCCATACCAAATTAATGGAAGCACGCGGACAGTTCCTCGGTCTGGCGGCCAAGAGCAAAATCCTGGCAGGTGTCCGGCCCAACGGTTTGAACGATGAGCCGCAATACCAATTGGTGATTGACGACGAACGCGCTAACGCCTTGGGCGTGACGATGACGAACATAAACACTACGTTGTCGGTTGCACTCGGTGGCAGCTACATCAATGACTTCATCGACCGCGGCCGAGTCAAGAAAGTGTTCATTATGGGCGAGGCCAGCGCGCGGATGACGCCTGAAGATTTGAAGAAGTGGTACGTACGCAGCGCGACCGGCACCATGGTTCCTTTTGCCTCCTTCGCCTCGGGAAGCTGGGTTTACGGCTCACCCAAACTGTCGCGCTATAACGGTGTAACGGCTGAAGAAATACTCGGTACTCCGGCACCGGGTTACAGCACCGGCCAAGCCATGGATGAGGTTGAACGTCTGGCCAAGCAACTTCCGGCAGGTATCGGCTATTCCTGGACCGGTCTGTCGTATGAAGAACGCTTGTCTGGTTCCCAGGCGCCGGCGCTGTACGCACTTTCGCTGTTGATTGTGTTTCTGTGTCTAGCGGCCCTGTATGAAAGCTGGTCGATTCCGATCGCCGTCATGCTCGTGGTGCCATTGGGGGTTATCGGTGCGTTGATGGCCACCAGCTTGCGAGGGTTGTCCAACGACGTGTTCTTCCAGGTGGGCTTGTTGGTAACGGTAGGTCTATCGGCGAAAAACGCCATTTTGATCGTCGAGTTCGCAAAGGAATTGCATGAACAAGGTAAGAGCTATACCGAGGCCGCGATCGAAGCCTGCCGGATGCGTCTACGACCGATTGTGATGACCTCTGCAGCGTTCATCCTCGGCGTGGTCCCGTTGGCGATCTCCACAGGCGCAGGCTCCGGCAGTCAGCACTCGATCGGTACAGGGGTTATCGGAGGGATGATCACGGCGACTGTTCTGGCGATTTTTTGGGTGCCCCTGTTCTTCGTTTCGGTATCGTCGCTGTTCAAGAGCAAACCGAAAAAAATTCCACACGATGAGGCGAGCCAATGAGCAAGTCCTTGATCTCGCTGGCAGTCACTGCGTTCATTCTTAGCGGCTGCTCGTTGATTCCTAATTACATGCAGCCTGCAGTACCTGTCGCGGCGCAATACCCGCAGGGTGCTGCCTATTCGCCAAATGAATCAGCAAATGTCGCAGCGGCCGAACAAGGCTGGCGGCAGTTCTTTAAGGATCAGGCTCTGCAACAACTGATCCAGACTGCACTGGTCAATAACCGTGATCTGCGTGTCGCGGCGCTGAACATAGACGGTTATCGCGCGCAATATCGCATTCAGCGCGCAGACCTATATCCGGCGATTTCGGCCGACGGAAGCGCCTCTCGTACGCGAACTCCTGCAGATTTATCAAGGACCGGAACAGCTGCTGTAGGCGGTCAGTATTCAGCAACGTTGGGCCTCAGCGCTTACGAACTGGATCTGTTTGGTCGCATTCGCAGCCTTAGTCAGCAAGCACTTGAGACGTATTTTTCCAGTGAGGAAGCCCGCCGTAGCACGCAGATCAGCTTGGTGGCCAACGTAGCCAACGCCTACCTGACCTGGGTTGCTGACCAGGAACAACTCAAGCTGACTCAAGACACACTTAAGGCGTTCGAGCAGAGCTATAAGCTTACCTTGCGCACTAGCGAAGTCGGAGTATCGTCGGCGCTCGACTTGGCGCAATCGCGCACTTCAGTCGAAGGCGCTCGTGTCAAGCTTGCGCAATATCAACGTCTGGTTGCGCAAGATGTGAACAGCCTGACGCTGCTATTGGGTACCGGGTTGCCCGCCAATCTGCCAGCGAACCAACCCCTCGCTAGCGATATTCTTGCGCAAATGCCAGCAGGCTTACCGTCGGACTTGTTGCAGCGTCGCCCCGACATCCTTGAGGCGGAACATCAGCTCAAAGCGGCCAACGCTAATATCGGCGCGGCAAGAGCAGCGTTCTTCCCAAGCATCAGCCTGACGGCCAGCGCCGGTACTGGCAGCGCGGACTTGTCGGGTCTGTTCAAGGGTGGGTCGGGTACTTGGTTGTTCCAGCCGCAAATCAGCCTGCCTATATTCAACGCAGGCAGTCTACGTGCAAGCTTGGACTACTCGAAGATTCAAAAAGACATTGGCGTCGCCAACTACGAGAAAACGATTCAGACAGCGTTCCAAGAAGTCTCTGACGGCTTGGCATCACGCCAAACCTACAACGAGCAACTTCAAGCACAACGCGATCTGGTCACCGCTAACCGGGACTACTACCGTTTGGCTGAACGTCGTTATCGCATCGGTATCGACAGCAACCTGACGTTCCTTGATGCCCAGCGCCAGTTGTTTTCTGCGCAGCAATCGTTGATCAGTGACCGTCTCTCGCAGCTGACCAGCGAAGTTAATCTGTACAAAGCCTTAGGTGGCGGTTGGTACGAACAAACCGCTAACCAAAACAAACCCACTACAGGCGACGTTCCAGAAACCAGACTCTTCTAGTTTCGACTGCGCATAAAAAACCCACCGTTTGGTGGGTTTTTTTTCATCCTGAACCCGTTATGCCGATTCGGTAACCGGCGGGCGCGGAATTACCGAATGGGGCATTGAGTCAGGAACCCTCAGCGCTGTTGCCGCAAAAACCGCGGTACTAATTGCACCCGGATCAATCTTGAAACTCAACCTAACAAAAACTCCCGTACATGACTGGTGAACACATCCCCCGCTTCGATGTTGGAAAGATGCGCTGCGTGAACTTCTTCGAGCAAAGAGTACGGAATGTGCTCGTTGAGAAATCGCCCGCCTGCAGGTGGCGTTACCGGGTCCAGGATGCCTGAGATCACCAATGTCGGCGCGCTGATCGAACCTAACTGATCACTGAAATCCGCGTCACGCACAGCAGCGCAGCAAGCGACATAACCTTCCGGCGAGGAGGCAGCGAGCATGTCGGTGATGGGCGTTACCTTTTCCGGGTAGGCATCCTCAAATCCCGGGGTAAACCAGCGTGCGACGGACTCGTCACGCAAGGCGGCCATGGCCGATCCGCCATCACGCTGTATGGTTGCAATGCGCGATTCCCACATCTGCGGGCCGCCAATTTTCGCGGCGGTATTGCACAGCACAAGTTTGCGCAAGCGTTCGTTGGCATGAATCCCCAGCCACTGCCCGATCAGCCCGCCCATGGATATGCCGCAAAAATGCGCTTGGGGGATCGACAGTCCGTCGAGCAACGTCAACACATCAATAGCTAATTGCCTGATGCTGTAGGGCCCGGGGGTGACCAGCGAGCGTCCGTGCCCACGGGTGTCGTAGCGCAGCACCCGAAAGTACTTGATGAAGGTTGGCATCTGGGTGTCCCACATCTGCAGATTTGTGCCCAAGGAATTGGATAACACCAGTACCGGTGCGCCTTCTGGACCTTCGAGTTGGTAATGCAAATCACCGTCGGCGAGTTGTAAAAATCCCATAGCGGCCTCCCTCGGACACTTCGTTAGAACCCAGTGTCTTAATGACGCGCGCCCGGACGAGCGCGCGCAGATAGATCAATGGTCGTGATGCAGATACACCGGCTGTTTAGGCAGTCGCAAGCTGAACAGAAATGCGACCGCCATCATGACCGTCACGTACCAATAAAAGTTGCTCTCCATGCCCTGATTTTTCAGTGAAAGCGCGACAAATTCCGCTGAGCCGCCGAAAATAGCATTAGCGACTGCATAAGCAAGCCCAACACCTAACGCACGAATTTTTGGCGGAAACATCTCCGCTTTCACCAGGCCACTGATCGAGGTATAGAAGCTGACAATCGCCAGCGCAAAGGTAATCAGCAAGAAGGCTATGAATGGATTGGTGGTGGTTTTCAGGGTCATCAGGATCGGTACAGTGCATAGGGTGCCGAGCGCACCGAACCATAACATCGAATTACGACGGCCGATTTTGTCCGCTAACATGCCGAACAATGGTTGCATGCACATATAGAGGAACAACACACAGGTCATGATGTAGCTGGCGGTTTTCGGGGTCATGCCGCCCGTGTTCACCAGGTATTTCTGCATGTACGTGGTAAAGGTGTAGAAAATCAGCGAGCCACCGGCCGTGTAGCCCAGTACGGTAATGAATGCTGCTTTATGATCGCGAAACAAGGCCGAGATACTGCCGGCATCTTTATCATTACGCATTTCTGCGCTGCTGGTTTCTTTAAGCGAGCGGCGCAAGAACAATGAAATCAATGCAGCAATGGCACCAATCACAAACGGAATTCGCCAGCCGTAAGCCTTCAGCTCACTAGAGTCGAGGAACTGTTGCAGGATCACCACCGTCAACACCGCCAACAATTGGCCGCCAATCAGAGTTACATACTGGAATGATCCGAAAAAGCCACGCTGCCCTCTAAGGGCAATTTCGCTCATGTAGGTCGCCGTAGTGCCGTACTCACCGCCGACGGACAAGCCTTGAAACAGCCGAGCCACCAACAACAGCGCGGGTGCCCAAGCGCCAATCGAGGCATAGGTTGGCAGGCAGGCAATGACCAACGAACCACCACACATCATCAGTACTGAAATCATCATCGAGTTTTTGCGGCCATGCTTGTCGGCCACTCGACCAAACAACCAGCCACCAATCGGACGCATCAAGAAGCCCGCAGCAAACACACCTGCTGTGTTGAGCAGTTGAACAGTCGGATCGTCAGAAGGGAAAAACGCAGGCGCAAAATAGATCGCGCAAAAGGCATACACGTAGAAATCGAACCACTCAACCAGGTTGCCCGAAGAGGCACCGACGATGGCGAAGATCCGCTTTTTGCGTTCTTCCGGGGTGTAATGTGCAGGCTCGGGTATAGCTGTAGTTGTTATTGTCATTAGTAGCTCACTCTGAGGGGTCACGGCCCCATTCTAGACATATTCTGTTACCGACCCACGCCCCAAAACACATTCATCCAGAACTAGTTGCTCCTTAATTGAAGCAGGCCAGATTTTGGATGTTCGCCGAGGCAGTAGTCAGACGCGCTCGATGGCTAGCGCCAGCCCTTGGCCGACCCCCACACACATCGTTGCAAGGGCTTTATGGCCGCCGGTTTTTTCCAGCTGATGTAGCGCTGTCAGCACTAGGCGCGCGCCGCTCATGCCCAGTGGATGACCCAACGCAATAGCTCCGCCGTTTGGATTAACGTGCGGTGCGTCGTCGGCAATGCCCAATTCACGTAACACCGCCAGCCCTTGGCTGGCGAACGCCTCGTTGAGTTCTATGACATCGAAATCGGTAACTGACAGCCCTAGACGCTCGACCAATTTGCGAACAGCGGGCACCGGGCCAATGCCCATAACCCGAGGGGCGACTGCCGCGCTGGCCATGCCCAAGACACGGGCACGTGCGGTTAATCCGTGTTTTTTTACTGCGTCGGCAGAGGCCAGAATCATTGCTGCCGCGCCATCGTTAACGCCAGATGCATTACCCGCCGTAACGGTTTTGTCAGCGCCATTGATGGGGTTGAGTTTGCCCAACCTTTCAAGGCTGGTATCGGCACGAGGATGCTCATCCTGCGACACAACCGTTTCACCTTTTTTATGGACGATACGCACCGGCACTATTTCTTCGTCGAAAAACCCCGCCGCCTGAGCGATAGCTGCTTTTTGCTGGCTGCGTAACGCGAAGGCGTCTTGATCGGCGCGGGAGATTGCGAAATCCTCGGCCACGTTATCGCCGGTCTGTGGCATTGAGTCGACACCGTATCGAGCCTTCATTAGCGGATTGATAAAGCGCCAGCCAATCGTGGTGTCTTCCAATTTCATGTCACGAGAGAACGCCGCATCCGCTTTGCCCATGACGAAGGGCGCCCTGGACATCGACTCGACACCGCCCGCAATCGCAAGCTCCATCTCACCGCTGGCGATGGCTCGGAACGCACTGCCAACAGCGTCCATCCCAGACGCGCAAAGTCGGTTAAGCGTGACGCCAGGAACACTCTCCGGCAAGCCCGCCAGCAAAGCAGCCATTCGCGCCACGTTGCGGTTATCTTCGCCGGCTTGGTTAGCACAACCGAAAAACACTTCATCAACCTGTCGCCAGTCCACAGATGGGTTGCGCTCCATCAGCGCCTTGATCGGTACAGCGGCTAAATTGTCAGCACGCACCGTTGCAAGGCCCCCGCCGAATCGGCCGATGGGCGTACGAATCGCATCACAAATATAAACGTCACGCATTATGCTTCTCCCGGCGTCTGGCCATGAGCGGCAGCGGTTCGCGCCTCCAGATCACGCAGGGCGGTTAATTCGACGTTGGAAGGAACATCAGAAATTACGACGCTCTGGGCAAAGCGCACGTCCCAACCGGTGGCTGCAATCACCTGCTCCCGGGTGACGCCTGGGTGCAGCGTGGTGACCACGAATTCATGGGTAACAAGTTCGGGCTCCATGATGCACAGGTCAGTAATGATGCCGACGGGGCCGGCGCCCGGCAGCCCCAGTTTTTTGCGCGAATCACCACCTTCGCCGTGACCGACAGAGGTGATGAAGTCGAGCTTGTTAACGAACGCTCGTGCCGACTGTTTGAGAATGATCAACACCGATTTCGCCGAACCGGCAATCTCCGGTGCCCCGCCCGCTCCCGGCAAGCGTACTTTCGGATGGTAATAGTCGCCGACCACCGTGGTGTTGATGTTGCCGAAGCGGTCGACTTGAGCCGCGCCTAGAAAACCGACGTCGACTCGGCCGCCTTGCAGCCAATAACGAAAAATCTCGCTTGTGGAGACGACGGTATCAGCGGTTTCCGCCAATTCCCCGTCACCGATCGACAACGGCAGAACGCTGGGCTTGGCGCCAATCGGGCCGGACTCATAAATCAGTACAACGTCTGGCGCAGAAGTAAGCCGGGCCAGGTTTGCCGCCTTGGACGGCAGACCAATACCCACGAAGCATACTGAACCATTTCTCAATCGACGGGCCGCAGCGACAGTCATCATTTCATTGGTCGTGTAAGTCATGACTTTGTCCCTGGTGCACCGGCCAACCGGGCTTTGAATTCATCGAAGTCAGCGGTGCCATGAATGTAATCAGCGATCCACGCACTAAAGCTTTCACGGTCTCGAGCAATGGCGTCCCACGCTTGGTAGAAACGATTATCCCGCTCGTAGTAACCATGCGCGTAGGACGGATGCGCACCTCCCGGTACCAGACACACCGCGCTCAAGGCCCAAGTGGGTAATACGCAAGCGTTCATTGGCGCATTCAGGTTGTCGACGATCTCTTCGACGGTGACGATGCAGCGCTTGGCCGCCAACGCCGCTTCTTTTTGCACGCCGAGAATGCCCCACAGCAGCACGTTTCCTTTGCGGTCGGCCTTCTGCGCGTGAATCACAGTGACGTCAGGACGCACCGCCGGAACTGCCGCCAATACCTCACCGGTAAAGGGGCAGGTCACGGTTTTGATATAACGATTCACCTTCGGCAAATCCGATCCAGCATAAGCTCGGAGCACTGCAAACGGCAGACCGGAGGCGCCCGCAACATAGGCGTTAGCAAGGTCGGCGTGGCTGTGCTCCTCAATCTCAAGCTCATGTGGCCATTGTTTCTCGACCGCGTCTCGTAGTCGATGCAGAGAACCGACACCTGGATTACCGCCCCACGAGAAGATCAGTTTTTTCGCACAACCGGCGCCGATCAACTGGTCGTATATCAGGTCGGGTGTCATGCGAACCAACGTTAGAGCTTTCTTGCCCTGACGAATAATTTCATGACCGGCCGCGCTGGGAATCAGATGAGTGAATCCTTCCAGCGCTACAATGTCGCCATCGTTGATGAATTGCTTCACGGCATCGTGCAAAGACAGAATTTCTGCCATGGAAGTACTCCTTAACTCAACATCACACCACTTACATAGCGCAAAACAACGGCGCTGGATTTCGCATCAGGTTATGCTGACGCAAGGGTGCTAACAATCCGATAATCGACTAAGTGTTCGCTGATCGCCCAGCTTGTGGGGAGAGATCGACGTTGAAACATGCGGTCAAGTAAACAGCTGAGTACTCAGGTCTCGGCTCGCATCAAGCATAATTGGCAAAAAACGCTGTTCCAGATCGCGACGCACTACTCGTCCAGCGCTGGTGCTGACGTTAAGCGCAGCCAATACCTGCCCCGAAGCGTCATACACCGGGACTGCTATCGAACGCAGCCCCTGCTCCAATTCCTGATCAACGATGCACCAACCTTGTTGGCGAACCTGCTGCAGACATTCCAACAGCGCTTCAGGAGTGGACACTGTACGACTGGTTTTGGGTTGTAAATCGACATGATCGAGATACTCCTGCAACGACGCGTCGTCCATCGCAGCTAGCAAAATCCGGCCCATAGACGTGCAATAAGCCGGCAAACGCCCGCCTACCGATAAATCCACCGAGATCAATCGTTGGGTCGTCGCCGAGCGAGCGATATAAAGAATGTCGTCGCCTTCGAGGGTGGCCATGTTGCAGGCTTCGTGGAGCTGATCACTCATGCAATCCAGATAAGGTTGCGCCGAAATAGCCAGCGGTGTGGACGATAAATAGGCATGCCCCAGGGTCAACACTTTAGGCAGCAACGAATAGACACGACCATCGCAGGTTGCATACCCGAGCTTAATCAAGGTGTGCAGGCAACGGCGCACAGCGGCGCGAGGAATTTCCGTGCGGTGGCTGATTTGGGCGATAGTCAATTGGCGCTTTCGCTCTTGAAAGGCATGAACCACCGCCAGTCCTCGGGCCAAAGACGTCATAAAGTCAGGATCGCCCGTGAGCGCCTGAATTCGTTTGGCAGGAGATGCAACGATGGGCGGTGCCAGCGAAGCAAAAGAATTTCGTAATTGGTCATTCATGCTAAACACCGCTTTTATGGCCGTTGGAGGCAGGTTTGATAGCCTTTGGGGCCTTTTTTTGCGTCTACTCTTTTACCGTTGTGCGATTATCGAACCAACGGCCGATAATCGCAATTGACCCGCTCACAATATCCTTATACCTTTCACGGGCCACCAAAGTGACTTCTTGGAAATACTGGTCAGGTACCCACGAGAAGTCCCTAGGCACGGCCTCGCCCACGAAGCGAGGCCGTTTTACTTTTTGCGTCATATCCCATCACACCCCGTTCGATGTTCGGTTTCTTTATGGCCCTTTGTGGTGAGCGAAGTCATAAATCATCAACGCCTGACGGCCACCATCTGAACAAAAGTCGACGTTCAATTATAAAGTTCCATCGATACTGCAAATAGAGGAGCCGGGAACTGCCATACAAAGAAATGCCGCACAAATAAATGACGTCTCGTACCCAACGTGCACATAGAGTTGACGTCGCCCCTTATCTTGGAGATAGTATCCGTCATTCGACTGGCTATTATGCCCTGCAGCGATTGTGCATTTTCCGCGCTAAGCGTGAATCCATCTGAACCCTGCCCATGTTTGCGCAAGATTCGGTTCGCAAGCAGATGTCGAATTTTGTTAGCCAACGCGCTTGCAACTCGTAACTGTCGCTACGACAGCTGTTCTTTCTGGTGCCCGTAGCCGCGTGCAGCTACAGAAAGTGCTTACACAATTACCGGGCAAGGACTACGCCGTTTAATAGCCCTGTGGACCGGATATATCTTGTGTAACAACTTTCCAAGCTCTGCGTTTTCACCAGAATAAATTCTACTTTATTAGGTAAAACTGTGACGAAAGACGAACTGCGCGCGGAACTTGAGCGCCAGGAACAACGTTACAAGGATGTATACGGCGGGGCAGTCACCACCTACGCCGCACAACCAGAGCCGGAACGTAAGCCTTGGCGCAAAAGAGCCAGCCTTCTCGATCAAGCTTTCCAGCAAGAACTGCATAAAATGGAAAAAGACCTTAAAGAAGAACCCTAGCTATTTAGACCCAAGTCAGTCTTGGTGGGTTACGGTGCTGCCCTATTATGTCGGCGCAGTGCCCGGCTTATTGTCCAGTGCATGTAAAAACGTTCAGCTATCTTTCCGATAGCCTGTCAGGCGGTAGCTGTACTTATCGATTTTATTTAAGAATGTAAGCGATGAGCATCAGGTGCATCGATTTTTAGGGTTTTCTGGCATAATCGCGCCCCCTTACGGCACAGTCATAAAACCTTCATGATCGATTTTTTCAGCGGACTGGACGCTTGGGTAGTTGTGAGCTTGCTGCTCGCTCTGGCCTTCGTTCTCACCTTCGAGTTCATTAACGGCTTTCATGACACTGCTAACGCAGTCGCGACAGTCATTTATACCAAAGCCATGGCGCCGCACCTGGCGGTTTTCCTGTCCGGCGCGTTCAACTTTCTTGGTGTATTGCTGGGCGGTGTTGGCGTGGCGTATGCCATTGTCCACTTACTGCCTGTCGAATTACTGATCAACGTAAATGCCGGGCACGGTCTGGCCATGGTGTTCTCATTGCTCGCAGCGGCCATCACCTGGAACCTCGGTACTTGGTATTTTGGAATACCGGCCTCCAGCTCACACACCTTGATCGGTTCAATTCTCGGTGTAGGCCTAGCAAATGCGATCATCAATAACATTCCGCTAGCTGACGGTATTAACTGGCAAAAAGTAATCGATATTGGTTCCTCGCTGGTCTTCTCGCCAGTGGCTGGCTTCTTCGTTTCAGCCTTATTGCTGGTAAGTTTGAAGTGGTGGCGTCCGCTGTCGAAGATGCACAAAACGCCCGATCAACGTCGCAAACTTGACGACAAAAAGCATCCTCCGTTCTGGAATCGCCTTGTATTGGTAGTTTCCGCCATGGCCGTCAGTTTTGTGCATGGTTCCAATGACGGACAGAAAGGGATTGGTCTGATCATGCTCGTATTGATCGGTATCGTACCGGCTCAATTCGTGCTCGACCTAAGCAGCACGACCTACCAGATAGAACGCACCCGCGATGCCACGTTGCATCTGAGCCAGTTCTATCAGCGTAACAACGCGACGTTAGGTGAATTTCTAGCACTGGGCAAATCGAAGGACGGCGATCTGCCGGTTAGCTCCAGCTGCAACCCAGAGCAAAGTGAGCCGACAATTAACGCGTTGTTGGACACCCTTAAAGGTGTCACTGACTACCACGCCCTCTCGGCTGAGAACCGCATTGAAGTTCGTCGTTATCTGCTGTGCATGGATGACACCGCCAGAAAAGTTAGCAAGATGCCGGAACTGCCGGCGCGTGAAAAAGCAGATCTGGAGAAGCTTCGCAAAGACCTGACCGTTACGACTGAATACGCGCCGTTTTGGGTGATTCTTGCGGTCGCTCTGGCGCTAGGCCTCGGCACGATGATCGGCTGGAAACGTGTGGTGCTGACTATCGGCGAGAAAATAGGCAAACAGGGGATGACCTATGCTCAAGGCATGTCCGCGCAAATCACTACAACCCTAGCCATCGGCCTGGCAAACATTTGGGCGCTTCCGGTTTCGACCACTCATATTCTGTCGTCGGGCGTCGCCGGAACTATGGTCGCTAACAAAAGCGGCCTGCAAGGCGGCACCGTAAGGAACATTCTATTGGCATGGGTTCTGACTCTTCCAGCAACTGTCGCCCTTTCCGCAGGTTTGTTCTGGCTTGCGTCTAAAGCGTTGACCTGACTCACTTCCATTGGATCTCTGCCCCCGCGACCCGGGGGCAGATGACCCTAAAAGCATCGCCTTCAGCTTAGTTCTTTCCACCCCCCGCAAAAAATCTGCGCCAGCTCTCCCGGCCAGCAATCTACTCCCCTAATCCTTATGGCGGATTAAAAGCCTCAAGACCGGGCCTCAGGATCTTTCTTTATGAACCGAACATCTATTCCTGACAGTGGTCAACCTAATGGACGACGACAAAACGGAGGGATAATCACCGTGCATATCGCTGACATGACTATGTTCTACGCCCCTGCCAGCGGTGGCGTGCGCACTTATCTAGATGCTAAACATCGGCGCTTGGGACGCTATCCGGGAGTTCGTCATAGCCTCCTTATTCCAGGTCCCAGCCTAAGCCATAAAGACGGGATTTATAAAGTGCCCGCGCCCGCAGTACCGTTCGGCAATGGATACCGATTTCCGCTTCGCCTAGCACCATGGCGAAACGTCCTGCAAGATTTACAACCAGATCTGATTGAAGTTGGAGACCCCTATCTAACGGCATGGGCTGCACTTGACGCACGCCGCCAATTAGATGTGCCTGTCATCGGCTTTTACCATTCCGATTTGCCACTGCTCGTCAGCAACCGCATTGGCAGTTGGATCGGGACCAATGTCGAAGCGTACGTTAGTAAGCTGTACAGCAACTTTGATCGGGTACTTGCCCCTAGCAGAGTTATGGCCAATAAATTAATAAATTTGGGCGTACAAAATGTCCACGTTCAACCATTGGGCGTGGATCTCTTGACCTTCTCGCCAACATTGCGTGATCCCAGCCTGAAGGTTGAATTGGGACTTTCCGAGGACACGCGCCTATTGATCTTTGCGGGCAGAGGCTCACGTGAAAAAAATGTGCCTGTACTACTGGATTGCATGAGGCAACTGGGGAGCAAGTATCATTTGCTACTGGTCGGCTCACACATGCCAGCGGTGGTTCCACAGAACGTATCGGTGATTGATCATTTCCGTCCAGCCAGTGAAGTCGCTCGCCTTCTGGCCAGTTCCGACGCGCTGTTGCACGCTGGGGATCAGGAAACCTTTGGATTGGTTATCCTTGAAGCGATGGCAAGCGGTATTCCGGTGGTGGCGGTGGCTGCCGGCGCGTTCACTGAAATTGTTCCCGAAACGTGCGGCATACTCTGTCAACCTAACCACGCTGCTGCGATGGCTAGCGCTGTACAAGAGTTGTTTAGCCACGACAGCGCACAAATAGGCGCTAAAGCGCGCAGCTACGTTGAACAGCAATATGCCTGGGACACAGTGGTCTCGGGACTGCTCCAACATTATCAAGCGGTGCTCGGCACTCGATCACCGGCACTTGTCCATGTCTGACACCCATCCCGCAGTGCTTGTGGTGTTGCACGACGTGGCACCCGAGACTTGGTCCGACTATCAACCGTTCGTTGAAGCCATCGATGCTCTGGGTAGCATACCTATGACGTGGCTAGTGGTTCCGGACTTCCACAAGCGCAACCCTCTGGGTATTGACCTTCATTTTCAGCGGGTGTTGGAAAGTCGCGTGGCTCGTGGCGACGAACTGGCGCTGCACGGTTACTACCACTGTGACGATAGTCCACCCCCAAAGACGCCGCGTGAGTATTTCATGCGCCGTATTCTTACATGGGAAGGCGAGTTTTATGCGCTTGATCACGATCACGCTCTCGCTCGATTAAAAGCCGGCGTTGAGCTTTTTGAGCGTCTTGGTTGGCCACTTCACGGATTCGTTGCACCGGCTTGGTTAATGAGTGACGGGACACGGGAAGCCTTGCGTGCAATGCATTTTTCCTACACCAGCGACTCACAAAATCTTTTTCAACTGCCTGACTTTTCCGAGATTGCAGCGCCAGGGATGGTCTGGAGCGCTCGCAGCGCGTGGCGGCGAGGTGTATCGAAACTGGTTAGTGATCGGCTAGAAATTATGTTCCAGAAGGCTCAAGTGATCCGGCTTGGACTGCACCCAGTCGACATGCGCCACCCCTTTTCCCGGAATTACTGGCTAAAACTGCTGCAACGGTTGATTGACGGGGGCCGCACGCCAATGACTAAAGCTGACTGGATAGCCACGCACCACAATGCCCCAAGGTCCATAGCGTGAAACGCGCCGTCTTGCTGCTCGCCGCATTGCTTGCGGCTATCTTAGTACCGCTGGTGCTGGGAGGCAGTGAAACTATCCAGCGTCTGAGGGATTTTCCACTGGGTTTGTTACTTGCCATGTTCGGCATGATTTTGCTGTGCTGGGTGCTAAACGCGCTGCGCTTGCGTCTTCTTCTAGGCAATCAGGCTAGAGAAATAACCCCAATGAAAAGCATAGGCGTCGTCATGTCTACCGAATTTGCGATTTGCGCTACCCCAGGAGGTAGCGGTGGACCGCTGACCTTGATGGCACTCCTTTCGCGAAACGGCATAGGTTCTGCGAAAAGCAGTGCAGTATTTGCCACCGATCAACTCAGCGATTTGCTGTTTTTTCTGTGCGCGCTGGTGGGCATGCTTTTTTATGCGTTGTTTCATACGCTAAGCCAGAAGCTGGAATGGATGCTCGGCCTCAGTGCCGCACTGATGCTGGTCGGGCTTTGCGCGTGTATTGGCTTGGCCCATTATTATCGCCACATCATCAAGTTCAACGGTCTTTTACTCAAGCGCCTAAGCACCAAATCGCTGACCCGACGTCGCTGGGCGCGAAAGCTGCTGCATTTTCGTGACGCGTTGGCCGAGACCCTGAAAATGCCAAAAAAAAGACTGGCGCTGGTATTCCTCCTGACTTGCCTGCATTGGGGATTACGCTACAGCGTACTGTATCTGGCGTTGCGCGGACTGGGGACAGATGTTCAATGGGCCTGGAGCTTTCTGATCCAAATGCTCTCACTGAGTGCCGGGCAGTTGAGCTTACTGCCAGGCGGTGCGGGCGCAGCTGAATTAACCTCCGCCGCACTTCTAACTCCAATGGTCGGTAATTCCACTGCGGCTGCGGCGATCGTCGTCTGGCGCATCGTGACTTATTACTTTTATCTCATCGCTGGTGGCCCAGTATTTTTTCTGCTCATCAGCCGGCCACTGATCAATAAATTGCTGCGTGTTAGAGATGCTTGACGACTATTCACTTTCCGGTTTTTCGGGCAAGCGTGCGTCCTGCAACTGCTGCCACAACTGCGCTGCGCCCTCAAATTCAGTGCCGTCATTCGGCCCTAGCCCCTCGGGATCGTAACGACTTAGACAGCCTTCGCCTAACGTCGGTGGAGCGCTTGAAGTGGCCTTGTCGAAAGGGTCGGTCACATGAAATTCTGTAGAAGCCGATGGCTGCGATGCCAACCTTATAGCAGCCTTCGGCAGCTCCTGCGAAGACGGGATAATCACGCCTTAATCAAACACCACAGTTTTGTTGTTGTGCACCAGCACGCGGTCCTCCAAGTGAGCACGAAGACCGCGAGCCAAGACCATTTTTTCAACGTCGCGGCCGAAACGGACCATGTTTTCGATGCTATCGCGGTGACTCACGCGCACCACGTCCTGTTCGATAATTGGGCCGGCATCAAGCTCTTCTGTAACGTAATGGCAGGTCGCTCCGATCAGTTTTACTCCGCGCAATGAAGCTTGATGATAGGGTTTAGCGCCCACGAACGACGGCAAGAAGCTGTGGTGGATATTGATTACTTTGTGCGCGAAGTCTTGGCACAGTTGCGGCGGTAAAATCTGCATATACCGCGCTAGCACCACCACGTCCGCTTGATGATGCTTGACCAAACGCGATACTTCGGCGAATGCCGACTCCTTATTAGCAGCGCTTACTGGCACATGATAGTAAGGAATCTTATGCCACTCGACCATGCTGCGCAGATCTTCATGATTGGAAATCACGCAGGCGATTTCACAATCCAGTTCGTCCGTGTGCCAACGATGTAAAAGATCTGCCAGGCAATGGGATTCACGGCTGGCCATCAGTACTACGCGCTTTTTCTGAGCAGAGTCAGTGATGCGCCAGTACATGGAAAACTCTTCAGCAATCGGCCCAAATGCTTCGCGAAAAGCCTCAAGTTCAAGAGGCAATGTATCCGCCCGAATCTCGTGACGCATAAAGAACCAGCCACTGAGATTATCTGAGTGATGGCTAGCCTCGATTATCCAGCCGTTGTAGGAGGCCAGAAAGTTACTGACTTTAGCAACGATGCCGACGCGATCAGGGCAAGCAATCACCAGGCGAAAAGTGCGCATGAGGGGGAAACTCCAGAACTTCGCAAAGGCGACCATTCTAGCGATTACGAGGAAAAACTACAGTCTTCCTCTTGGCTTGTATGACGCAGCCCAACAATTATCTTCTGCGTAGGTAACGATTGCTGACATTCTCCGATGGGCCACGCTGATAGCGACAGCAACACAACACGATAGAAAATGGCAATAACCGCCTGTTCTTTAGGGGCTGGGGGAGAATTATTTAGTGTTATCGCACCCATTGCATAAGCTCAATTCTTAAATAAATGCACTAAAACTTTTCTTTAATGTTTACTTGATCAAAGTGTCTGACTATTATTGCATCACTGTCTCCCTGTCACGCCACAACATTAGGTAACCCTCATGTCCTTGATCATCGAATACCGCGCCACAGAAGAAGCCATCAAAGAATTGCAAGCCCGTTTGAAGAATCTGTCCCAAGACGACAAACTGCAAACTGAACTGGAATTCGAAGGCAAACTGCGTACCTTGATGGGCGAATATCAAAAATCGCTGCGTGACATCAGTGCATTGCTAGATCCAGAAGCAAAAAGCGGCAAGCTTCAACGTGGCGGCGCTGTTAAGCCTACCGGCACCAAGCGCGCCCGTAAGGTTAAGCAGTACAAAAACCCGCATAACGGCGAAGTCATTGAAACAAAAGGCGGCAACCACAAAACTCTGAAAGAGTGGAAAGCCAAATGGGGCGGCGATGTTGTTGAAGGCTGGGCCACACTTCTGGGCTAAGCAATAACGTCACTAGTATTGACGCGTCGCAAGAAACGCCAGCTCTCTGGCGTTTTTTTATTACCCGCATTTGTAACAAAACACCTCAAACTCGCACCAGCAAGCGGTCAGAGATTGAACCGAATCCTAAGTTGCTGAGCATAGTCCTGCCATTTGCCTAAAATTCTAAGCTGCTCCTCTGAAGCACTAACGGAGGCGGCGATCAGAGCATCGGTGAAACCTTGTAACGTATTTGGCGCGCCACTTTTAGGATCTGACAAACGTTGCCGACAAAAGGCGTGCCAGCGATCTTGCTCCTTGGCAGTCAAGGTGCCTGCAAAGTTTCTCGCGCGGTATCTAAATAATAATTCAGGAAGACGCTCATCATCGAAAGGCCATTCATCACGGGCAAGATGTTCCGGTTGCGCAATACGCACTTGCTCACAAAGCCGACGATCACGATCACCTAAAAACCCATCATATAACTGCTGCTCTGGATCTTCACTTGGCGTGAAGTCTTCTCGGCCATAAACCACCTTCAGCTTATCCTGCCAAAGTTCACGACCCTCGATTAAGCGCTGCATACGCTGGTGATAGTTCGTCATGTCCAATTGCAGACGCTGTTGATCTTCTGCTCGCAGCACGCTGAGCGGCGCAATTACCGGACAGCGATTTATATGCAGTATTTTGAGCGGTACCGGCAACTCTCCCTCTAGTAAATCGTCACGGCGGGTATATAAGCGCTCGCGCAATGTATCGGCGTCATGCTCTAGCAGCGGCGTAGGGTCCAAATGCAAATCACAAACAATGAGCGCGTTACGATTTTTCGGGTGCCATGCCAAGGGCAGTACAACCCCTAAATAGTGACGCGCCGCAGAAAAACGCCCGGAGATATGTACCAAGGGCTGCATCAGCCGGACCTGATCCTGTATCCGCTGCTTACTGCGCAGCTCAAATAGATAATCGTACAGTTTTGGCTGTTTTTCGCGGACCAGACGCGCCAACGCAATGGTAGCGCGCACATCGGAGAGTGCGTCGTGCGCTTGACCATGATCAATGCCGTTTGCTGCGGTCAGTCGTTCCAACTTCAGCGTAATGCGCCCATCTTCTTCGGGCCAGACAATTCCTTCAGGGCGCAACGCATAGGCAGTTCGCATCACATCGATCAAATCCCAGCGGCTATTTCCACCTTGCCATTCTCGGGCGTAAGGATCGAAAAAGTTGCGGTATAAGCTGTAGCGGGTAACTTCATCGTCAAAACGCAGCGTGTTGTAACCGGCACCGCATGTACCTGGCACAGCCAACTGAGCGTGGACCCGGGTCATGAAATCGGCCTCAGTCAGCCCTTTTTCCGCTAGCTTGTCCGGGCTGATGCCCGTAATCATGCAAGCAGCAGGGTGCGGCAAAATATCCTCGCTGGGCTGGCAATACAGATTAATAGGCGCCGCAATCTCATTGAGTTCAGCGTCAGTGCGGATACCGGCAACCTGCAACGCGCGATCATTGCGGGGGTTGATACCGGTGGTTTCATAGTCGTACCAAAAGATGCTGGAGGTCACAGTCTATTCCTGAGCAAAAGACCGACAAAGTGTAGGCCGAGCAAGGCGTAAAAGGTTAATCGTCAAATTCAGATACATAACCTATGACCGGAACGAGTGCTTATTCCGGAATTGCTTCGCTCGAATTAAAGAGTCTGGTTGCTTCACCGGCCCGCGCTGGCTAGCATCGGGCTTTGTTATAAGAAAGCACGCTCTGAAAATGCCCTACCTGCCCGCCTCGCCAAGGATTGCAGCGTCAACAGAGCCGTTGGATACGCGCGCGCAAATTGAAACCCCGGAAGGCTTTGATTTGCTCTTGCGCCCTGCGGGGCTGGTGCCACGTTCGCTTGCATTCGGCATTGATCTGCTGATTCGTATATTTGTAATCGGCGGGCTGTTCCTGTTTTTCAGTCTATTCAGTACGTTCGGCAAGGGTTTGAGCATGCTTGTACTGTTTGTTGGAAACTGGTGGTATATGGTGCTATTCGAGGTTTTAAATCAAGGACGAACCCCCGGAAAGCAGCTCATGGGCCTTCGCGTCGTCCACGACGACGGTACACCCATCGGTTGGGCGTCCTCCTTAACTCGCAACCTGCTGCGTTTCGTCGACATGCTGCCATTCGGCTACGGCCTCGGCGCCGTCTGTAGCCTGCAACACTCTCAGTTCAAACGCTTGGGCGATCTGGCCGCGGGGTCATTTGTGATTTATCGCGACGCACCCATCCGGGACCCGGTTTTACCCAATGCGGTTGCGCAGACGGCACCTTTATTCCTGAAATTGGAGGAGCAGCGAGCTTTATTGGAGTTCGCTGAGCGTCAAGCCCAACTGTCTTGCGAACGCATCCAGGAACTGGCGGAGATTGTTGCGTCACCCTTGCAGATTCCTGCGGATCAAGCGGTTGCCCAGCTAAATGGCATCGCTCGCGGTTTGCTGGGGTCACCATGAAGCAGAATCAATTTGAAACTCGCTACCGACCGGACTGGCAACGCTTTGCTGATCTGCTGGCAACACTTGAACGCGGCAAACCCGACAGCAGCGCCTGTGCCAGATTCGCCAGCGACTATCGACGCCTCTGTCAACAACTGGCCTTGGCCCACGAGCGTAATTACAGCAGCTACCTGATTGATTTTTTGCAACAACTGGCGACGCGCGGCCATCAACAGTTTTATCGTCACCGCAGTCAACTTGGTCCGCAAATTCTGAGTTTCATCCTCGCGGGATTCCCTCGATTAGTGCGAGAACAATGGCGCTTCGTGCTGGCCGCGAGTGCGTTGTTTTTTGGCAGCCTGATTGCCATGGGCCTATTGGTGTATTTTTTTCCCGATCTGGTGTACAGCGTCGTCAGTCCTGAACAACTGACAGATATGGAAAGCATGTACGACCCCACAGCCCGCCGCCTCGGTGAAGCAGCAATACGCGGTTCCAGTGAAGACTGGATGATGTTCACTTACTACATCATGAACAACATCGGCATCGCATTTCAGACCTTTGCCTCGGGATTGTTGTTTTGTCTGGGCAGCGTGTTCTTTTTGCTATTCAACGGGCTGATGATAGGTGCGGTGGCCGGCCATCTCACCGGCATCGGTTTTGGGCAAACATTTTGGTCGTTCGCTATTGGCCATGGTGCGTTTGAGTTAAGCGCAATCGCGTTGGCCGGGGCTGCCGGGCTGAAACTGGGCTGGGCGCTTCTGGCGCCGGGCGCTTTGACCCGCAGCGAGGCGTTGCGTATGGCGGCAAAAACCAGCGTGCGGCTGATGTGCGGTGCGATGCTTTTTTTTCTGATCGCCGCCTTTGTCGAAGCCTATTGGTCATCCTTGAGCAGCTTTCAGCCCCTGACTAAATACCTGATCGGCGCCGTGCTATGGACAGTGGTCGCGACCTATCTGGTATTCGCCGGTCGGAGTCGTCATGCGCCTAACTGATGCCAGCGTTGCGATCCGCCCACGTAACTCATGGGAAGCCATTGATCTAGGGGTGCTCTTGGCGCGCAAACACCGCCTGTTGCTGATGAGTAGCTGGGCCATCGTTACGCTGCCTATATTTGCCCTGCTCAGTCTAGTGTTTTGGGATTATCCAGCATTGGCGATCTTGTCGTTTTGGTGGCTCAAACCGATCTTCGAGCGCTTGCCTTTATTTATTGTGTCTCAAGCGCTATTTGGCTCGACGCCTAGTCTTGAACAAGCATTGAAAGGTTGGCTACGACTTTTAAAACCGCAATGGTTTGCCAGCTTGACCTGGCGGCGGCTAAGCATGAGTCGCAGTTTCAAATTGCCCGTGCTGCAACTGGAGGGCTTATCCGGCCTGGCACGCCAGCAGCGCATAAGCGTTCTCAGCCGTCGCAGTCTTCGCGCCGCACGCTGGTTGACATCCATCGGAAGCACGCTGGAAACGACGTTGTGGTTAGGTTTGATGGTTGTCTTTTATTTATTGATCCCACAACAGATTCGCCTGGATTGGAGCTGGGGCAGTTTGATCGGCGTTGAAGAAAATTGGGTATGGCTTGAACATCTGAGCAATGCGCTTTATGCATTGGTGCTGGTTTTTTGGGAGCCTATTTATGTGGTCTGTGGTTTTACGCTGTACCTGAACCGCCGCACCGAATTGGAAGCCTGGGACATTGAATTGGTCCTGCGGCGTTTACGCCAACGCCTGATCGGCAGCGCTTACGTCTTGTTGATCGGCGTGGGTCTGGTGTTCTCAGCGGGCGCGCCTTCTGCCTGGGCGGACGAACAGAGTTACAGTTGCCCACTGCCACCGTCGGACGATAGGGCCCCGAACCAAACGGTCGCCGGACCCGACAGCCCGCGACTGACTCATCAAATGCTAACCAGCAGCGCCGCACGCGACAGCATCAAGGCGCAATTGGCCCAGCCCCCGTTCAAGAATCCGGTAACCATCAACGGCTGGCGCTTGATCAAAGCCCCGTCGTCGGCTGAGAAGCCAGTGTTGCCCAGCCAGTGGTTGTTACGTCTGATAAATTGGGCCGAGCAAGCATCAAGACTGTTTGCCCATGCGGTTCAAGTGCTGCTCTGGACAGCGGCTATGGTCGTGGTCAGCGTGTTGCTTTGGCGTTATCGGACCTGGTTCCGCACTCTTGTGCCCCGCCAAGCCGTCCGACCGATTCAACGCGTTAAAGCGCAACAGCTTTTTGGTTTGCAAGTTAACGCTGATAGCCTGCCAGATGATGTGGCGGCCGCCGCGGAACGCTTGTGGCCAGACCAACCCCGCGAAGCACTGGGGCTGCTGTATCGAGCGCTGCTCAGCCGTTTATTGATCGACTATCACCTCCCCCTGAAAAACGCCGACACCGAAGGCGAAGTTTTACAACAGGTCGCGCATCTCAACTTGAGCCGACTCAACGAATTCAGCCTGACCCTGACCGCTCACTGGCAAAATCTCGCTTACGGGCACCAGGTGCCTGATGTGCTTTTACAACACGAGTTATGCGAAGGGTGGCGCCAACTGTTCGGGCGCCGATCCGGGAGTGAGAAGCGTCGATGACCAAGCGCAAAATGTGGGTTATCGGGCTACTGGCGCTTGCCATAATTGCGCTAGCCGGGCGCTATTTTTTCTCGCATTTTGAGCGCTATAGCGAGGTCATCGATCACGGTCCATCTCCGGCAGCCCGCGCTAACCCTTATCTGGCTGCCGAACAGTTTTTGCGACAACGCTTGGTGCCTGTCAACGTGACCCACGTCATTTCAAATTTGCCTGACGCTCGTTCGGATCAGCGCACACTGCTGTTGCTTGCCAGCCGGGAAAACATGACGCCTCGACAGGTTGACCAGCTGCTGAACTGGACCAAATCAGGCGGTCATCTGCTATTCATCGCCGAACAATTGTGGGATGAGCACAAAGGCCGTAGCGGCGACTTGCTGTTGGACCGTGTGCAGGTTCATCAGGTCCTCAGCGCCAATCTCCAAGCGCCGGACCACAGAAACAGCAATCCATTGAAACCTTCCAGCGACTTATTGCTTGCCTCGCCCCCGCCTTCCGAATCACCTCAATTGACCAAGCTTTATTTAGAAAACGAGAGCGATCCGGCATATTTCAGTTTCGACACTCGCTTTCACCTGGAAGACCCGAAGGACCACACACAGACTTGGGCCAACAGCGATGGGTCGACGCACATGATGCAACTGGTTTACGGCGACGGTTTGATCACTGTATTGACCGACAGCGACCTCTGGAAAAATAACGCTATCGACCATTTTGACAACGCTTGGCTGCTCTGGTACCTGACACAGCACAGCGCGGTGACGATGCTTTTGCAGGTAGAACACGGTGATCTATTCAGCCTGCTGTTGCGCTACTTCCCGCAGGCGATCATAACATTGGCGCTGATGACCGGGCTGCTGCTGTGGCATATAGGTATGCGCCACGGCCCACTACAAGCACCTGAGTCAAGGGCGCGTCGGCAGTTGGTTGAGCATCTGCGGGCCAGTGCCGACTTCCTCCTTCGGAGCGGGGGCCAATACGTCCTGCTGAGTGGATTGCAACAGGACATATTGCGTCGTGCCCGACAACGGCATCCTGGGTTCGAACGCCTGAGTGTCGCCGATCAATGGCAGGTGCTTGCACGATTGACACAACAACCGACCAGCGCTATCGGTCAAGCCTTGCGCCCACGGCCCAATAAACGGCTGTCCGCTACCGAATTCACCCGCCAGGTTGCCCACCTGCAGACACTCAGGAATGCCTTATGAGCGAACAATCAACGGACCCGAAAAGCAGCGCCGAACCCCCGGTTGCCGCGAGTAATCAGGCTCAACAACGCCAACGTGCCAGCCACTTGGCCCAGGCACTTCGTTACGAATTACAACAGGTCGTGATCGGCCAGGTTGCGGTGATAGACGACGTATTGACTGCATTGATCGCGGGCGGTCATGTTTTGATCGAGGGCGTCCCGGGGCTAGGCAAAACCTTACTAGTGCGCGCCCTCGCCCGTTGCTTCGGCGGCGACTTCGCGCGCATTCAGTTCACTCCAGACCTGATGCCCAGCGACGTCACCGGCCACGCCGTATACGACATCCAAACTGAACAATTTAAACTGCGCAAAGGCCCCCTATTTACCAACTTGCTGCTGGCCGACGAGATCAACCGCGCGCCGGCGAAAACCCAGGCCGCCTTGCTCGAAGCCATGCAGGAACGTCAGGTCACCCTCGAAGGTCGTGCGTTACCCATAGCTCAACCGTTTATGGTGCTCGCTACCCAAAACCCCATCGAACAAGAAGGGACCTATCCGCTGCCTGAGGCTGAACTCGACCGCTTCATGCTCAAATTGCGCATGGATTACCCGGAGGCGGCCGAAGAACTGAACATGGTTCGCCAAGTAACTCGCTCAACCAAAGCTGACATGCTGGAGGTGCACCCTGCGCGCACTCTGTTGCAAGCCAAAGATGTCTTGATACTGCAACGCATTGCGAGTGAGTTGCCAATCGATGAACAGGTGCTGGACTACGCCGTGCGCCTGGTGCGTACCACCCGCAGTTGGCCAGGATTGGCCCTCGGTGCCGGACCACGTGCGTCCATTGCGTTAGTTCGTGGCGGGCGAGCCCGAGCATTGTTGCGTGGTGGCGAATTCGTAATCCCGGATGACATCAAAAGCTGCGCATTGGCGGTGTTACGCCACCGCGTATGGCTACTGCCGGAACTGGATATCGAGGGCCTGTCCGTGGACCAAGTACTCAAGCAAATGCTTGATCAGGTTCCGGCTCCGCGCCTGTGAAACAGACACTAAAACCTTCTCGCCTGCAGCTGTTTTGGCTGGGCGGATTGACCGGGCTAGCAGTGCTCATTGGTACGCTGACCGCTGTGGGGGTCGACCTGCCAGCCAGCATTTCGTCGATTTTTGGGGGATTGCTTTGCGCCATGATGGTAATCAGCTTGATTGATGCCCTTAAACTTTTGCGAGTACCCTCGCCGCGCTTACAGCGCCGATTGCCAGGCAGTTTAGCGTTAGGACGTTGGAGCGATGTGCGGATCAATATCGAACATGATTATTCGCAACCGATGACCCTGCATGTGTTTGATCATGTACCCGAAGGCTTGAACTTCGAAAATCTGCCACAGCAGATTGCGCTGCGACCCAGAGAATACAGCGAATTAAACTACCGGCTGCGGCCCCTGAATCGAGGGCGTTTTGACTTCAAACGCTGCGAAATACAGCTGCCCAGTGCGCTGCGCTTATGGATGACACGCCGCTACGTACCACTCACCGACACAAGCCGCGTCTACCCCGACTTTGCACGCATTTACGGGGGCCAGTTATTGGCATTAGATAACTGGCTGAGCCAACGGGGGGTGCATCAACGCCAACGCCGCGGTTTGGGTCTGGAGTTTCATCAACTGCGTGAGTTTCGCGAAGGCGACAGCTTGCGTCAGATTGACTGGAAAGCTACGGCTCGCCAACGCACACCCATCGCCCGCGAATATCAGGACGACCGTGACCAAAACATTATTTTCATGCTCGACTGCGGCCGACGCATGCGCAGTCAGGATGGTGATCTGGCGCATTTTGACCATGCGCTGAATGCTTGCTTGCTGCTTAGTTACATCGCCTTACGCCAAGGCGACGCTGTAGGTCTTTCAACCTTTGCTGCCGCGCAACAGCGCTACCTGGCACCAGCCAAAGGCACCAACCAACTGAATCGTTTACTTAACAGTGTTTACGATTTGAAAAGCACTCAACGGGCCGCTGACTACAGCGTCGCTGTTCGTCAACTAGTCGGCCGGCAAAAACGTCGTGCGCTGGTGATTCTGGTTACTAACCTGCTTGACGAAGACGATGAACAGTTGCTTGGCGCCGTCAAACAGCTAAGCCAGCACCACAGGGTGTTGGTCGCCAGCCTGCGCGAAGAGTTGCTCGACAGTGTGCGCCAAACCCCTATCCACACGCTGCAAGACGCTTTGGCTTACTGCGGCACCGTTGATGTTCTCAACGCCCGCGTCACTTTGCACGAACGATTGATCGCCCATGGCATACCAGTAGTGGATGCGCGCCCCGCAGAACTCGGGGCGCAATTGATTAGCAAGTACCTGGGCTGGAAAAAAGCTGGCACGCTCTAGCTCAATGCCAGCGCGCAAACCATTATGCAATCAAGCCGAAGCGTTTTCAGAATGGAAACTAAAGTACTGCTGCAAGGCCAAGACCAAATACATGTACTCGACGGGTAAGGCCCGTAATGAAAACCCGGAGTCGTAATTACCTGGTGTTTCATCTTCCTGACACCAAAGACAACCTGCAGTCAGATCAATAAGTCTGAGCGCGCCTTCGCTGCCCGGGATCTTCAACTGCAGCTCGAAATCAGCGCCGACCAAAATTGGCAAATTGCTGATTAACATCAAGCCGTGCTCAGAAACGTTGCCTAAATAGCCCATCGGCCTGTCCGTGTACCGATTGAAAATCTGCAGATAGCACGGCAACTGGTGACGCTCGATGCGTCGTTCGATTAGCATGTCTGACGGTCGCCATGAATAACCATTAAGCATGGTTGCGCTAGTGCGATGTGATTTCGCGTGGGGCGTGTAGCATCGTCGCTACCCATGCAAAACCTCCCTCTTCATTCCCCAGCGCCTTCCAACTCCGCCATCGCTCCACCTGTGCGGAATGTATATTGAAAAGCTTGTTCGCGTGGGAACTGCGCCGCTCCATGGCCAACTGTGCGCTTGACGGCAGTGTCTTAACTCCCTGACCTTAATCCTAGCTCAAGGCCGACACGCAGCCACTCAAAAGGGTGACCGTCCATCCAATTGGGTGCAATTAAAGTGCGGAAGGGGTCGTTTGACCAGATTCCCCCTGATGAAAATGCCCAAGCTGCTGCAAAGTATCCAGTCGTGCATGTGCTCGGAATGCATATTCGCTGCTCGGGTATTCGGAAATGATGAACTGATAAGTCTGCGCGGCATCGACATACAGCTTCTGACGCTCCAAGCATTGGCCGCGTAACATCGAAACTTCAGGCTGAATGTAACGACGGGTGCGGCTTTCGCGCTCAACCTGAGACAACTCAATCATCACGCTATCGCAATTCCCGCTAGCATACGAGCGGTAAGCACTATTGAGGTGCTCGTCCATGGACCAGCGGGTACAGCCGACGACACTCGCCATCAACGCAAAAACGATTAAAGTTCGCATGGGTCTCTCCTGTGCTCTGCAGTGTATCGACCCTACCGGGATTTTCTTCAGGTTGTTTTTTGCCCTGTATTCCGGTTTGCAGGTAGTGCAAAGGAACAATGACTACAGACCAAGACAGTAGTAGCCTCACGCTGCGCTTCAACTAAGGAGACTGTGCATGACCGTTCGTCGCACCAAAATCGTCGCCACCCTTGGCCCGGCCAGTAATTCGCCGGAAGTCCTCGAACAATTGATCCTGTCAGGTCTGGACGTTGCCCGCCTGAACTTCTCCCACGGCACGCCCGACGAGCACAAAGCTCGCGCCCTTCTGGTTCGGTCGATTGCCGCCAAGCATGGTCGTTTCGTCGCACTGCTGGGTGACTTGCAAGGCCCCAAGATCCGTATCGCCAAATTCGCCAACAAGAAGATCGAGCTGAAAGTCGGTGATTTGTTCACCTTCTCCACCACTCACCCTCTCAATGAAGGCACCCAAGAAATCGTTGGCATCGACTACCCGGATCTGGTCAAAGACTGCGGCGTTGGCGATGAGTTGCTGCTGGACGATGGCCGCGTGGTCATGCGTGTCGACAGCACTACCGTCGATGCCTTGCATTGCACCGTGCTGATCGGTGGACCGCTCTCCGACCATAAGGGTATCAACCGTCGCGGCGGTGGTCTGACCGCGCCCGCTTTGACTGAAAAAGACAAAGTCGACATCAAGCTCGCTGCGGAAATGGAGCTGGATTACCTGGCCGTTTCATTCCCACGCGACGCTGCCGATATGGAATACGCGCGAAAGCTGCGTGACGAATCAGGCGGAACTGCTTGGTTGGTCGCGAAGATTGAACGCGCTGAAGCCGTGGCCGACGATAAAACCCTTGATGCCCTGATTAAAGCCAGTGACGCGGTGATGGTTGCTCGCGGCGACCTCGGCGTCGAGATCGGAGACGCAGAACTGGTGGGCGTTCAGAAACGCATCATCTTGCACGCACGTCGCCACAACAAAGCGGTGATAGTGGCAACGCAGATGATGGAGTCAATGATCAATAACCCGATGCCGACTCGCGCCGAAGTATCTGACGTAGCAAACGCCGTGTTGGACTACACCGATGCAGTAATGCTTTCAGCCGAAAGCGCTGCCGGTTCTTACCCAATCGAGGCGGTCCAGGCGATGGCGCGGATTTGCGTCGGCGCTGAAAAGCACCCGACCGGCAAATCCTCCAGCCATCGCATTGGTACCACCTTCGAGCGTTGCGACGAGAGCATCGCGCTGGCCGCCATGTACACGGCGAACCACTTCCCCGGTGTAAAAGCGATCATCGCCCTAACCGAAAGCGGTTACACCCCGCTGATCATGTCGCGAATTCGTTCCTCGGTGCCGATCTACGCGTTTTCCCCCCACCGAGAAACCCAAGCTCGGGCGGCTATGTTCCGTGGCGTCTATACCGTACCGTTTGACCCGGGGGCGCTTGAGCCCGGCAAAGTCAGCCAATCGGCAGTGGACGAGCTGCTTAAACGCGGATTGGTCGAAAAAGGCGACTGGGTCATTTTGACCAAAGGTGACAGCTATCACACCATCGGCGGCACCAACGGCATGAAGATTCTGCACGTGGGCGATCCCATGGTCTAAGACTGTCTCGGCGGAGTAAGAAAACCCCTACTCTCGCGAGTTGGGGTTTTTTTGTGGGAACTTAAGGGGTAAGTCAGGTAGACCGATACGGGGAGTTTGGCAACTCCCCTGCCACAGATTTATCAGACGCAGCCCATTACCTTGAAACCGAACTTCACACGCGACTGAGAAACACATCCGCCAACAGCTGACTGCGGGGTAATCCCACCATATACAGACGCTTGGCGAAGTGCTCGACGCTGATAGCCGAACCACACAGCAACGCCATGGTTTGCCGCGATACGACTTGCAATGCGGCCAACGCGGCGGGCAGTTCATCTGCCGCAATCAGCTGAACCTGCACCTGCGGATAGCCCGCAGCGAGCTCCATCAACGGACCGGCCAGATAATGTCCGCTGGCATCATGGGCTAAATGAATGACCCGAATTGCGCCCTGATGCTCCTGACGCAGAGCCTCGCGCAGCACGCCCCAAATCGGCCCCAGTCCGGTGCCTGCTGCCAGCAACCATAACGGACGGCTTTGCCAGTCAGGGTCGTATTGCAGCGCGCCTGCGCGCAACTCACCCAAGCGCATCGGATCGCCTGCTTGCAACTGACGCGCCGCGTCACTAAAAGCCCCAGGTTGACGGCAGTCCAGGTGGAACTCCAGATATCGGTCCTCTTCCGGAAGACTCGCCAACGAATAGGGACGTGCGACACCGTTGGGCGCCCACAACACCAGGTGCTGTCCGGCGCGATAACGCAAGGGACGCTCGGGAATCAGGCGTAAACGCAAAACGGCCGGGCTGAGCCAGACACTGCTGTCGACCTTGGCAGGCAGACCATCACGCAGTGGATCAAAGACTTCCACGGTCAGGTTTTCAACAACCGTGCATTGACACGCCAATCGCCACCCCTGTTGTCGCTTACCCACCTCCAGCGCATCGGGCATAGCGTCAGCGGGCTCACCCCTTAAACATCGCACCAGACATGCGTGGCAACGGCCCGCACGGCAACTGTAGGGGACCGCAACGCCGGCGCTGTTGAGTGCATCCAACAGATTGCTGGCCACCGCCACCGGCCATTTACGATCGCCGACACATAATTCAGGCATCCTGACTTTCCCAAGCTGCGGCACAGCGATTTCGCCCACTGCGTTTGGCGCGGTACAGCGCCTGATCAGCACGCTGCAAGGCTTCATCAAGATTATCGCCCATGTCCAATAACGTCATCCCCACCGAAAGGCTCAAATCCGGGATTACCATCCCGACCAACTCTACTCGGGAGAAGGCTTCGCGTAGTCGTTCGCAACAATGCGTGAGGTGTTCGGATGTGCATTGCGGGATCAGGAGCACGAACTCTTCTCCGCCGTAGCGAGCCAGGACGTCCCCCTCACGCAGACACGCATTGGCTACGGTCGCGAACGCCTGCAGCACCTGATCGCCAGCGGCATGTCCGTGGGCGTCATTGATACGCTTGAAGTGATCCAGATCGATCAAAGCCAGCCCATGGGAAAATGACGTGTCCATAGAGTCGAGTTCACGCGAAGCCATGCGTAAAAAGTGGCGACGGTTAAACAGGCCGGTCAGTTCGTCAGTCGCCACCAAGCCTTCAAGCTGGCGCATCATCCCGCGCAACGTATCTTGATGCGCCTGAAGCGCGAAACGGCGTTGACGCATACGATGCTGGGAAGATTGGACGTAGCGGGCATACAAACTCAGCCAAAACAGTACGACGAACAGCGTTAGAACCTGTAACGCAGCCAGCCCGGGATCGGGCAATAGCTGGTGGAATGCTTCCCATAGATTGAGCCCAGCGAAGCTCAAAAAAACGAATGCCACACAACGCACGAATGCTCTTGGCTGTAGATGAAACAAGCCAAACAGCATGATGAGCACGTACATAACGAGAAAGGTTCCCCGCGCACTGTGCAAGTGGGCCTGCAAATAGGTTTGCCATCCCAGCGCCAACATCACCTGAAGTTCGGTCAAACTAGGGTCGCGAAAACGCAAATTGTAGCCGCGCTGGAATACCAGCCACAACACCGCCTGACTGAGGATAACCAAACCCGTACTCACTGAGGCCTCGCTCAGTGGCGCTTGGTAATAGTCGGTAAGAATGGCCACCCACGCGAGTATCAACACCAACATGTACGTGCCGGCGGCTAAGGAAAATCGCTTTATTAACAAATTTTGTAGGGCTTTCTCGGTCACTCGTTGACTCACCGTGCTCAAAGGAATTCCTTTCCGTTCCGGCATAAACCACCTGGGCGGCTATTTCCGTAAGCCGCTTGCGGCCCATTGCGATGACATTCGAAGACTGCAGGTTTGCGGACCATTGCTTGCTGCGATTCCTTGCAGCGCGAATCTGGACGACATGCAGAGATGACCAACCGCGCTAGCGGCCACTTGCCACTTTAGTATTCTCACTCAAAAATGACTATTCAATTTTCCACTTGGGAAATACAAAGTATCTCTTGCCACGCAAAAAGGGTGCCGGTACGCAGGCAGACTTTGGTTTGTGTCCAATCGGATGTGTGCGCAGCGGAGCCGCGTTATACTGCCGCGCCTTTTTTGCGTCGGCGTTGTGGGCCGGCGCGCTTATTAAAAGATGTTTTTCAGCAGCGCTCGGCAGTACTGTTGAACGCAGCTTATTAATGTTCCCGTCCTATCAGAGGAGCGTGCCACATGACCGTGATCAAGCAAGACGATCTGATTCAGAGCGTCGCCGACGCCCTACAGTTCATTTCCTACTACCATCCGGTAGATTTCATTCAAGCCATGCATCAAGCCTGGCTGCGCGAGGAGTCCCCTGCTGCACGCGACGCCATGGCCCAGATCTTGATCAACTCGCGCATGTGCGCGACGGGGCATCGTCCGATCTGCCAAGACACCGGGATCGTTACCGTCTTCGTTCGCGTAGGCATGGATGTGCAATGGACTGGCGCTACCATGAGCCTGGACGACATGATCAACGAAGGCGTACGTCGCGCTTACAACCTTCCGGAAAATGTTCTGCGTGCATCGATTCTGGCCGACCCGGCTGGCGCTCGTAAAAATACCAAGGACAACACTCCGGCGGTCATTCACTACTCCATCGTTCCCGGCAACACCGTGGAAGTGGACGTAGCGGCTAAAGGTGGTGGTTCGGAAAACAAATCGAAGATGGCGATGCTCAACCCGTCCGACTCGATTGTCGATTGGGTGCTCAAGACCGTTCCCACCATGGGCGCTGGCTGGTGCCCGCCGGGCATGCTTGGCATCGGCATTGGCGGTACAGCGGAAAAAGCCGCAGTCATGGCCAAGCAAGTGCTGATGGACCCTATAGATATTCACGAGCTGAAGTTGCGGGGGCCCTCGAGCCGCATCGAAGAGCTGCGACTGGAACTGTTTGAAAAGGTCAACCAACTCGGCATAGGCGCTCAGGGCCTTGGCGGCCTGACCACCGTACTCGACGTGAAGATCATGGATTATCCGACCCACGCCGCTTCCCTGCCGGTGTGCATCATCCCGAACTGCGCCGCCACCCGCCATACCCACTTCGTGCTAGACGGCAGTGGTCCGGCATCGCAAGAAGCGCCACCGCTGGACGCTTATCCGGAGATTGTCTGGGAAGCAGGCCCGTCGGCGCGCCGGGTCAACCTTGATACGCTGACGCCTGAAGATGTGCAAAGCTGGAAGCCGGGCGAAACCCTGCTGCTCAACGGCAAGATGCTCACCGGACGCGACGCGGCACATAAACGCATGGTCGAAATGCTAGACCGTGGCGAAACTCTGCCGGTAGACCTCAAGGGTCGTTTCATCTATTACGTCGGTCCGGTCGATCCGGTGCGCGATGAAGTGGTTGGACCCGCCGGCCCGACCACTGCCACGCGGATGGACAAGTTCACTCGGCAGATCCTCGAACAAACCGGTTTGCTGGGCATGATCGGCAAATCCGAGCGCGGCCCTACCGCGATCGAAGCGATCAAGGATCATAAAGCGGTGTATTTGATGGTCGTCGGCGGCGCGGCGTATTTGGTCGCTCAGGCAATCAAGAAATCCCGCGTACTGGCCTTCCCTGAGATGGGCATGGAAGCGATCTACGAGTTCGACGTGACCGATATGCCAGCTACCGTCGCGGTGGATACCAAAGGCGAGTCGGTACACAACACCGGCCCTGCTATTTGGCAGAAGAAGATCAGTGAGAGTTTAGCGGTCGAGATTTAATACCGCTGTGCAGCCAAAAAAACCCGATCTTGGAGGATCGGGTTTTTTATGACTTGATGATCATCCGTCGCTCATTTCGTCGCCGACCGCACCACACTCAACTCCGGCGCCGCCACCCGCCGCTGACTCAAATACCGCGTGCAGCTAACCCGCAGAAATGAAGCAAAATTGACCACTTCGCCGTTGAAGCCCATGACCTCTTCGTACAGTTTGGTGATCAATTGGTTAGTGGTCATGCTGTCGTTGCGGGCGATTTCGGCGAGGATGTCCCAGAACTGATTCTCCAGGCGCAACGTCGTCACTACTGCGCTTGGGTCACGGCGATGTCGATAAATGTGCCGCCGGCCAAGCGCATTTCTGGCGCACACGCAGGATAAGCACTGCACTCACGGCCTTCCAATACACCGGCAGCTGCCAATAATTGCGCACCGTGGCAGACCGATGCGATGGGCTTATCGGCTTTGTCGAATTCGCGTACCCATCCCAGTATGGTTTCGTTCAAGCGAAGGTATTCTGGCGCGCGGCCACCGGGTACCAAGAGCGCGTCATAGTCTTCAACCTTGACCTGAGCAAAGTCGAAGTTAAGGCTAAAGTTATGACCCGGCTTTTCGCTGTACGTCTGATCGCCTTCAAAATCGTGAATCGCAGTGCGCACCGTCTGCCCGCTGGCCTTGCCCGGACAAACTGCATGGACGATGTGCCCGACCATTTGCAGCGCCTGAAACGGCACCATTACTTCAAGGATCAGTTTCGTCGGTCCAGAACATTGACCACCAAGCGGTCGATCCAGCCCCAAATCCGCTGCTGCACTCGCCGCAGTAAGGGCCGTGATTGCCAGTCTTTGAGACTGACTTCGGTACTGAGGGCAAAGTCATTCTGGAAGCTGGAGGCCACTGCCACGACGAGCGTTTGATCGATGGCCTCAAGGTTAGCTTCAAGATTAAAGCGTAAGTTCCAGTGATCAAAGTTGCATGAACCAATGCTCACCCAATCATCGATCAGCACCATTTTCAGGTGCAAAAAGCACGGTTGGTATTCGAAGATTTTCACTCCGGACTTGAGCAGGCGCGGGTAATAACGATGACCGGCATATCGCACGGAGGGATGATCGGTACGCGGTCCAGTCAGCAGCAGGCGCACGTCAACGCCGCGCGCAGCAGCTCTGCGCAATGCCCGGCGTACTTTCCAAGTGGGCAGAAAGTATGGGGTCGCCAACCAGATGCGGCGTTTGCCACTACTCAAAGCACGCACCAATGATTGCAGGATGTCGCGGTGCTGCCGGGCGTCGGCATAAGCGACGCGGCCCATGCCTTCGCCCGTCAACGGCACACTGGGTAATCGAGGCAGACCGAAAATATGCGCCGGTCGCCATGCAGTGGGGCGTTCGTTGGCATGGAACTGCCGGTCGAACATCGCCTGCCAGTCGACGACCATCGGCCCGGTAATTTCAACCATGACTTCGTGCCAGTCGCTGGTGTCACGCTCAGGATGCCAAAACTCATCGGTAACGCCAGTACCGCCAACCATAGCCAGTTGTCTATCCACCAACAGCATCTTTCGATGGTCCCGGTAAAGATTGCGCAAACCCCGACGCCAATGCATGCGGTTATAAAACCGCAGAATCACGCCCGCATTAGTGAGACGTTTACGCAAGTTTAAAGTGAAGGCCTGCGCTCCAAAGCTATCGAACAGACAGCGCACGATCACCCCCCGCTGCGAGGCAAGCACCAATGCCTGAACCACCGCATCAGCACAACTTCCAGCCTCCACCAGGTACAGTTCCAGTTCGACCTGCTCCTGCGCCTGCTCAATGGCGGCGATCATGCGCGGAAAAAATGCGGGACCGTCGATCAACAGATTGAAGTGGTTACCGGCGCGCCATGGAAAAATCGCTCCCCTCATGCAGGCACACAGAACGGGGTCAGCAACAGGCGAATTATGTTGAGCATGCAGGCTACCTAGGCGCGGTTGGCGCCAACCTTAACTGGCTGTAATAGGAGGTTGCAAACTTCTACGGTAATAACTGACAACCCTGACGTAAGCCTTTCCAAACTGCGCTACTGCTGCGACCCATACCAGCGGAGGTCACACGTTTTTGTACAGGGTCATCGGACAGAGTGCTGGGCACCCACTGCTTTACGTAATTTGCGCAAAAGTCGGCTGGGTTGCCCTCTACATAGCGGCACGAACAGTATTCCTTAGCTGTGTAGGCGCTGATGATGCTCGGGAATGCCTGCAACGCAGTTCGGTATTGCCATACGAAAACGACCATCAGCAGCGCCGCCAAGAGCAGCGCACTGCTAAACGGTCTACGTCGGACGAACGGCTTGCGATTGCTCATCGGGCACCCTCCCCCGAGAACGCCGCCAGCACTCGCTTTAGCAACTGATCATGACGGTAACTGCCGTCGCGATCATCGGCGTAACGCACGATGACCAGATTGGCACTGGGGACGACATACATCGCCTGACCCCAGTGGCCAAGCGCGGCAAACGCGTCCTGCGGCGCGTCAGGCCAAGGACGGTTGGCGGCATCAGACTCCCTGGCGGGCAAACGATTCAACCACCACTGCGCGCCAGGCACTTCATTGACTGCGGCTGTTTGCAGATGAGCAAATGGCGCCAAGCTGAATTCAACCCACGCCTTAGGCAATAACTGTTTATCGCCCCAGCGACCGCCGCGCTGCATCAGTAGACCGATGCGCGCCAAGTCCCGCGCAGTCATGTAGGCGTAGGACGAACCAACGAACGTGCCGCTGCGGTCGGTTTCCCACACCGCGCTGTGAATGGCCAGCGGCTCAAACAACGCGGTCCAGGGATAATTTGGATAAGCCTGTTCACCGACCATCGTTTTCAATGCGGCAGACAATACGTTGCTGTCACCGCTGGAGTAGCGGTAAGTTGTCCCCGGCTTACTCGCAACGCCGTGTGCCGCTGTAAACGTCGCCATATCCGCGCGCCCTCGGGTGTAAAGCATGGCGACCACGGACGAGTTTAGGGGTGCGTACTCATAGTCTTCCTGCCAATCCAGTCCCGAGGCCCAGTGCAGCAGATCCTCCAACCGAACGGCGGAATGCGTTTTGAACGGCGGATAGAATTTTGCCACCAGGTCAGTCCACTGAAAACGCCCCTCGGCAAACGCCACGCCCAGTACACAGGCCATCACGCTCTTGCTGACCGACCACGTCAGGTGCGGCGTGTCGGCGGTGGTGACGCCCGCATAACGCTCGTAGACCAGTTGCCCATCTTGAATCACCAACAAGGCGTCGGTGCGGATACCTTTGCGGGTAACGTCATCACGCAGAGGAAAAGCGTAATCGTCGAGTGCTTGCAACGCCGGACTTGGCATAGCGGGGGCAACTGACCAGCGCTCACCCGGCCAGTTTTGCCCAGATGCCTGGGTAGCAACAAGCCACAGGATGAGAGTTAGCATGCACGGTGATTTCATCGAAAGTCCTCTAGCGGGTGGCCGCATAACCGTAGCAACGAATTGTTTCCATCAAGCGGGCGGCTATTGGGGTCAACCGTGTGACCCCTTTCGCAATGAATTCTCTTCTAACGAGTCAGCCCTCCTCTGTAGCTATCTCGTTGGCCAGTCGGTGTACCCAAGAGCAGCCCCGCCAACCTGCTAGTGCCTCCCTGAATTTGGCCTGCATGGCTTTGAGTCGCTGTCATACAAGCATCACCAAAGCTTAATGGTGATGACATCGTGCCTCCCTAGCCTTGACCTGTACCCCAATGCGATAGAACACCACCGGCCGCATTCCTGGCTGGCTTACGGAGACGCCGCATGACTCAGATTGCCCGTACTCGCGACACCCGCGTCGAACGCCGCCTTCAGGCAGAACGTTTGATCGGCGCGCAGGCGCTGCAGGAAGCCCAGGCTTTGCGCTACAGCGTCTTCAGTGGTGAGTTCAACGCCAAACTTAAAGGCGCTGAACTTGGCCTGGATATCGACGAATACGACGAGCATTGCTCGCACATTGGCGTTCGCGACCTGTCCAACGGGCGCCTCGTGGCGACCACCCGGTTATTGGATCACACCGCAGCTACCTCGCTGGGCAATTACTACAGCGAAGAAGAGTTCAGCCTGCATGGATTAAGTCATCTGCAAGGACCAATTCTAGAATTGGGCCGCACCTGCGTCGATCCGGCTTATCGCAACGGCGGCACCATCGCTGTGTTGTGGAGTGAGTTGGCGGAAATTTTGAACGAAGGCAGCTATAGCTACTTAATGGGTTGTGCCAGTATTCCGATGCAAGACGGGGGCATTCAAGCGCACGCGATCATGCAACGCTTGCGCGAGCGATACCTGTGCAATGAACACCTGCGTGCCGAACCAAAAAAGCCGCTGCCGACCTTGGACCTGCCTAATAATGTCATCTGTGAGATGCCACCCCTGCTCAAGGCCTATATGCGCCTGGGTGCAAAAATTTGCGGCGAGCCCTGCTGGGACGAAGACTTCCAAGTCGCCGACGTATTTATCCTGCTAAAGCGCGACGATCTTTGCCCACGTTATGCTCGCCACTTTAAGGCTGCCATGTGATGAGCCGGGTTCGCGGTTATGCCCGAGTGATTAGAGTGTTGTGGGTGCTCGCCTTAGGGCTGACGATTGCGAGCGTTTTTGGCATTCTCGAACGCTTGGGCATCGGCGACTCAATGGCACGGCGACAGCGCTGGTCACGCTGGTTTATGGCACGACTGAGCGCAGCGTTGCCATTTCGCGTGACAGTCAGCGGCGAGTTGCCAAAAGAGCCAATGCTATGGGTCAGCAACCATGTGTCGTGGACCGATATCCCTCTTCTTGGCATGCTCGCACCGCTGTCGTTCCTGTCAAAAGCTGAAGTTCGTAACTGGCCCGTCGCAGGTTGGTTGGCGCTCAAAGCCGGCACCCTGTTTATACGTCGAGGATCAGGCGATAGCCGTTTGGTTCTGGGAAAAATGACCGAGCATTTGCAAGGCAAGGATGCACTGATGATCTTTCCAGAAGGCACCACCACAGACGGTCGTAGCCTGCGCACCTTCCATGGGAGGATGCTGGCCAGCGCCATCGACGCAGGTGTTCCTTTGCAGCCGGTGGCAATTCGTTATCTGCGTGACGGAAAGACTTGCCCCATCGCACCATTTATTGGCGATGACGATTTGCTCTCACACTTGCGCCGCTTATTCGCCAACGAGCAGGGTGAGGTCCACATCCAGTTGCTAGCACCTATCGCCAGCCAACAGCAAGAACGCGCCGCCTTGGCGTTCCAAGCGCAACAAGCCGTGCAGCGGGCGCTGTTTGGCGACATTACCAAGCCCGATCAGGTGAAAGAAACGCGCTCGGCCAAAGCCGCCTGAGCAAAATCCTGTAGCAGAGGATAAAATTCAGCGAAATCTGCGCTCAAGGGCCGGTACAGCGCCTGCAATTCTTGGAGAGCGCCGGCCAGCCCTTCAGGCCGCGACAGACGCCGGGAAATACCATTAAGCACTGGCCCCAATACCTCAAACTCCCGATATGACCCCAGCCAATCCTGCGCCTCCATGTGCGGCGCAATCAGTGCCAAACGTTCCGGCAATGCGGACTCGGCCGCTAACACGCGGTATACCCGCCGGGTGAACTTATCCAGCGGCTGCGCCGCGTAGAGCGCCCAATCCCGGGCCAGGCAATGATCGAAAAACACATCGAGCACGATGCCCGCGTAGCGGCGTCGCGCAACGGGAAAGCGTGATATCGCCTCTTTGACCAAAGGATGGCTGTCGGTGAAGGTATCAATGCTGCGGTGTAACTGAATGGCAGCTTCCAGTTCAGGGGTGAAGCGGCCCGGCAGCGGTCCTTTGACGAAATCGCCATACAGGCTGCCGAGCAATTGCGCCGGGCGTTCGCCGCCCAAATGAAGGTGTGCAAGGTAGTTCATAAGGTGGAGCTTACGCCTAATCAACCCAAGGTCTATATCGATATAACCCGATATACCGGTTTTGTAGATGCTTAGTCGATCTGTGTATTTGTATATCGCGAAATACAGATATATAGTTCGGTCCATCGCGATACAGCGTTATCCCACGATCTGAGAACGACATGCCTATCGACCTCGACGAAATAATAAAAGCCTTGGCCCACCCTGTGCGGCGCGAAATTCTCGTGTGGCTCAAAGATTCGGCGCACTTTTTTCCTGCCCAGGAACACTCGCTAGAACATGGTGTGTGTGCAGGGCAAATAGACCAACGTGCCGGACTTTCCCAATCAACGATTTCTGCACATTTGGCGACCTTGCAACGTGCGGGGCTGATCACCACCAAAAAGGTCGGCCAGTGGCATTTTTTCAGGCGCAACGACGAAACTATCCAAGCGTTCCTCGAAGCTTTAAGCAAACAGCTCTGACTTTTTAAATTCTCCAAGGAGACGCTTCGTGCCCCTTTCGCTGCTTATGCTAGCCCTGAGCGCTTTCGCCATCGGCACCACCGAATTTGTGATTATGGGACTGTTGCCCGAGGTCGCAGCAGATTTGGGTGTTTCAATTCCCGGTGCTGGCTGGCTGGTCACCGGATACGCCTTAGGCGTCGCCATCGGCGCCCCATTCATGGCCATTGTGACCGCAAAACTTCCACGCAAAGCCGCACTGGTGGCATTGATGGTGATCTTCATCATCGGCAACTTGCTGTGTGCTTTGGCCAGTGACTACAACGTGCTTATGTTTGCCCGAATCGTCACGGCACTTTGCCACGGCGCGTTCTTCGGGATTGGTTCGGTCGTCGCTGCCAACTTGGTTGCACCTAACCGTCGGGCTTCGGCTGTCGCGATGATGTTTACCGGCCTGACCTTGGCAAACGTGTTGGGCGTACCACTAGGAACAGCGCTGGGTCAGTACGCTGGTTGGCGCTCGACCTTCTTCGCAGTGACCGTAATCGGTGTAATTTCACTGATTGGCCTGCTCCGTTTTTTACCGGCCAAACACGATGAAGAAAAGCTCGACATGCGGGCCGAACTGGCCGCCCTTAACGGTGCCGGGGTCTGGTTATCGCTGAGCATGACCGTAATGTTTTCCGCCTCGGTATTTGCACTGTTTACCTACATGGCGCCACTGCTGGGTGAAGTCACTGGTGTTACACCGCACGGCGTGACCTGGACATTACTGCTGATCGGCCTGGGCTTGACCCTCGGGAATGTCATTGGCGGCAAGCTTGCAGATCGCAATATGCCCCGCACGTTGATTGGCGTGTTCATTACCCTGGCAGTGGTCTCCACTGTACTGTCGTGGACCAGCGCCTCCTTGATCCCGACTGAAATCACCTTGTTCATCTGGGCCACCGCCGGATTCGCGGCCGTCCCCGCGCTGCAAATCAACGTGATGACCTTCGGCGCAGCCGCACCGAATTTAATTTCGACCCTGAATATCGGCGCCTTCAACGTCGGTAACGCACTGGGCGCCTGGATCGGCGGCAGCGTAATCGCCCACGGCTTGGGCTTAAACAGCGTACCGCTAGCCGCCGCAGCGCTGGCCGTGATGGCACTGCTATTGACCTTTCTTACGTTCCGCCAATCGGTTAACCCCGACGTGGCAACCGCTACCCACTGAGGATTCATCATGACGACCATTTTTGACCCGATCACTTTGGGCGACCTGCAATTGCCAAACCGCATCATCATGGCGCCATTGACCCGCTGCCGTGCCGACGAAGGTCGGGTTCCTAACGCCTTAATGGCTGAGTACTACGTTCAACGTGCCTCGGCTGGCCTGATCATCAGCGAAGCGACCGCGGTCACCCCAATGGGCGTCGGGTATCCGGATACGCCTGGCATTTGGTCCGACGCTCAAGTCCGCGGCTGGAGCAACATCACTAAAGCCGTGCATGCGGCGGGTGGCCGTATCGTGCTGCAACTGTGGCACGTAGGCCGTATCTCCCACACTTCGTACCTCAACGGCGATGCACCGGTTGCACCAAGCGCCATCGCCGCAGCCGGCCACGTCAGCCTGGTTCGTCCGCTGGCCGATTACCCAATTCCTCGTGCGCTGGAATCTGCTGAGATCGCCGATGTGGTCGATGCTTACCGTCAAGGCGCAGAAAACGCCAAGGCTGCCGGTTTCGACGGCGTTGAAATCCATGGCGCTAACGGTTACCTGCTTGACCAATTCCTGCAAAGCGGCACCAACCAACGCACTGACGAATACGGTGGCTCCGTGGAAAATCGTGCGCGTCTGATGCTGGAAGTAACCGATGCAGTGGTTGAAGTCTGGGGCGCGGGTCGTGTGGGCATGCACTTGTCACCGCGGGCTGACATTCATGACATGGGCGATGAAAACCTTTCCGAGACCTTCACCTACGTGGCTCGCGAACTGGGCAAACGCGGTATCGCATTTATCTGCTCCCGGGAAAAAGAAGCCGGCGACAGCCTCGGCCCGCAATTGAAAAAAGCCTTCGGTGGCAACTACATTGCCAACGAAAGCTTCACCAAAGACAGCGCCAATGCGTGGCTGTCCAGCGGCAAGGCTGATGCTGTCGCGTTCGGCGTGCCGTACATCGCCAACCCGGACCTGTTCGAGCGCCTGCAACAAGACGCACCACTGAACGCGCCGGTTCCAGCCACCTTCTACGCCAAAGGCCCAGTCGGCTACATCGACTACCCGCGCCTGTAAGGCCTTCGTGCTACATCAAAAGCCCTGCAAATGCAGGGCTTTTATTGACAACTGTCCCGTCAAGGCCCTCGCCTTTGGCTCCTGTATCGGCAGTATATTGCCCGGACGTTTGCTGATTTGCTCAGGGCACACGCGCCCCGAGCATGCGCCCACAGCTAGCTATGCTCAACGCAAAGGCCAGCGCGGCCTGACGGGAAAACCTACTAGACCAGTTCGATACCGTTCGCTTGATAAGTCATCCGATGTAGAGACGATTTGATTAGGCGCGGCGATGCCAAAGTGCATCAGCATTTGGCGGGATTGTATCAATAAGGCTGGTTGGAATTACTTTAAATCGGTTGCACTTATCGTATGTCATTCTGGGTATCCTCGGATTTTAGGCCAGCAATAAGAGCGACATTCATCATATAGGATTTATTACTTTTCAATGTCGGCTTAATCTGACAATACAATCGAAACTTTCTTACAGATACTCCTAACACTCGAAACTCGCTGTTGTCCGTAGGACAATATCCCACATAAATAACGGAAATTGGAGCTTTTTAAATGGCATAAATTCGCTTGTTATAAACACTTAACCGTCGTATTTTTTCGCAACCAAATTATTAGTACATATGTATCTATGCACTGACTGCCTCGACTTAGGTGCTGGGATAGTTGCGCCTATAGCGGTTTCATTCGTCTTGAGTGCGCCATTTTAAGCAGCAAGCGCGCAAATAGTTGCGCAATCTAAAACGACTAATGTCCGCGAAGTTATTCAGGAGTACCGCTTGTGGAAAAACACGACCCCAATTCCTGCCGGGTATGTCTGGCGAATCGACCAAAAGAAAAAACCCCTCAGCAACTC